>JAZRHF010000023.1:0-20202 GCA_045644565.1 Clostridia bacterium
AAGGAATGAGTCCGGTACAATACCGAACTCATTCGCAAGTTAATATTTAATTTTGTCTAAACTTTGGGGTTCACTTCACATTACCTCACAGTGTTTTTTTATTATTTTTTCCATGTAGTGGGCGAAAGAAGTATAAGCATGGGGAATATTTCAAGTCGCCCTATAAGCATTACTAAAGATAAGGTCGCTTTAGACAGGGGAGAAAAAATTGAAAAATTCATGGTGGGTCCAACCTTTGAAAGGCCGGGACCAATATTGTTAAGAGTAGCGGTAACTGCGGTGAAATTTGTTGCAAAGTCGAAATTGTCAAGACTAAGTATTAAAAGTGCAGTTACAAAAATTGAAAAGAATGCCGCTGTGTAAACATTTACGGAACGGACTGTTTCGTGCTCTACGGGATGACCGTTCATGGTTATTTTAACCGTGCTTTTCGGATGAGCCAGAATTTTGATTTCCTTAATTATGCTCTTAAATAAAATCATAATTCTTGAAACCTTCATACCGCCGCCGGTGCTTCCTGCACAGGCTCCCACAAACATAAGTATAACAAGTATTGTCTGTGATAAAGAGGGCCAGAGGGCAAAATCCGACGTCATAAATCCGGTGCTCGAAATAATTGAAGCAACCTGAAAAGAGCTGTGACGGAGCGCTTCCGAAACTGATGAAAACATGGTACTTACATCAATGGTGATAACCGTTATAGAGACAAGAATCAGCAAAAGGAATGTCCTTACTTCCTCGGATTTCAATACAGAGGAAAACTTTTTCATTAAAATAAGATAATATATTGAAAAGTCTATTGCGAAAATCACCATGAATATTGTTACGACTATCTGGATATAGGGGGAATAATCGGCAAGGCTTGAATTTTTTATTCCGAATCCTCCTGTTCCGGCAGTTCCGAAGGCGGTGGTTAATGATTCAAACAAATCCATACCTCCGAAAAGGAGCAAAACAGTCATTAAAACTGTGAGGGATATGTAAATAAGATAAAGAATTTTTGCTGTTGATTTTACTTTGGGGACCAGTTTAGAAACAGAAGGTCCTGTACTTTCAGCCTTTACAAGATAAAGATTTGTTCCGCCGAAAAGAGGCAGTATTGCAACTAAAAATACCAAAACACCCATGCCGCCTATCCAGTGAGTAAAGCTTCTCCAGAACAAAAGACTTTTAGGTAGAATTTCAACGTCCTGAATAATGGAAGCGCCGGTTGTAGTAAAACCTGACACGGTTTCAAAAAAGGCGTCTATAAAGTTTGGAATATGACCTGATACAATAAAAGGAATTGTTCCGAACAAACTTATGGATATCCAGGAAAGAGCAACGGTTATATAGCCTTCTCTTGCAAACATTGTGGTGTTTTCGGGCTTCTTAACAGTAAGAAGTACGCCTGTAAGCCCACAGGAAAGTGCGGCTATGACAAAGGAGCCTAACATATCGGACTCCTTATAGCATATGGCGCATATTACGGGCAACAGCATAAGAACAGCTTCAATGTTCAAAACCATGCCGAGAGTGTAAAATATAGTTTTGCGGTTCATATTAAAACCCCTATTCTAAAATGTCTGAAATGTCTGTAAATCCTGTTTCGGTTGTTACAATTACAACAGAATCGCCTGCTTTTATTATGTCATTACCACGGGGGATTATAATCTGTCCGCCTCTGGCTATGCTGGCGATAAGGATGTTGGGCTTAAGGTTAAGCTTCAAAATGGGAATATCTGAAATGGGGGAGTCTTTTTTGATTCTGAATTCCAAAGCTTCAGCCTTACCGTCAAGAATCAGGTGAACTGTTTCTATGTTTGAACTTCTTGACTGATTTCTCGCTCTTACGAATCTTAAAATATATTCTGCGGTTATGTTTTTGGGATAGAAAATAGAGTCAAGGTCAAGGGAATTCAATACATTATCATACTCGATTTTGTTAACCTTGGTAACAACTTTTTTAACCCCTTTGCTTTTTGCATAGAGGGATAAAAGTACGTTTTCTTCGTCAATATTGGTGAGAGAAACGAAGGATTCCGCATATTCCAGACCTGCTTCAAGCAAGGTATTTTTGTCAGTTCCGTCTCCGTTTATGATGGTAGCCTTGGGAAGAAGCTGGAAAAGCTCGTCACAACGCTTTTCATCCTGCTCAATAATTTTTACGGAGATGCCTGTCTGGATAAGACGGTTGGCAAGATAATATGCCGTAGTTCCTCCGCCTACAATAATTGTGTCCTTTACGCTGGAGGTTTTAACTCCGATTTTCTTAAAGAAATAAGCACCGCTTGCAACGGAAGAAACGATAGAAATATTATCTCCGCTTTTAAGAACGAAATTACCTCCGGGGATAAAAGCTTCGTCTCCACGCTCAACACCGCAGACAAGAACGTCACAGTTAAGTTTTGGTGTTAAATCCGAAATCTTAAGATTGTCAAGAGGAGAATCCTCCGGAATACGGATTTTCATAAGTTCCACTCTGCCTTTGGAGAAGGTATCAATCTGGATGGCAGAGGGGAAGCGGAGCACTCTCGCCATATCGCTGGCAGCCGCCTGTTCGGGGGTTATGATCATGGCAAGACCCAAATCCTCCTTTACAAGATGAATATCCTTATTATATTCAGGTCGTCTTATTCTTGCGATTGTTTTTAAGTTACCGCACTTTTTGGCAATAAGACAGATAATAAGATTAAGCTCGTCGTTTCCTGTTACGGCAATGAGCAAATCTGCTTTTTCAATACCTGCTTCAGCTAAAGTTTCCTGGCTTACGGCATCACCTGTAACACCCATAATATCAAACTGATTTATGGCGTGTTGTATGTTGGAGTATTTTAAGTCTATTATGGTTATATCGTGTTCTTTTTCCTGACTTAATTTTTCTGCAAGTTTTAAGCCGACTTTTCCGGCTCCTACGATAATAATGTTCATAAATAATCCTTTCTTCCCGAGGGGAAAGTTTGGGATGTTTAATATTATAAAATTGATTATAAACCAAATAGTAAAAAAAGTAAAGAAAAAAAACAAAAAAGTATTGACTTTACCACTCTGTCGTGTTACTATAGTAAAGTGATAAAGCGATGAAGGAGTGTGATTAAATGGAAAAGAACCATTTTGAATCGGCAAAAAAACTTTTTGACGCTATTTTAATGCTTGAAAATGAAGAAGAGTGCGAAAAGTTCTTTGAAGATATTTGCACTATGAAGGAAATACAGGATATGTCCTTAAGGTTAACCGTTGCAGAAGAACTTAAAAAAGGAAAAAGTTATCAGGATATATCAAAGGAAACAGGGGCAAGTACCACTACCATAAGCAGGGTAAGCCGCTGTCTTGTGTACGGACGTGGCGGTTATGAAACAATGCTTTCCAAAATGGATAAGAAAGACTGATTGGAGTTGATGACATGAAAATAGAAGATTCAGTTTTAAGAAATGAAGAAAAGGCGGTTTTTGAATTACGAAGCCTTTATTCAAAGTACGGATATTCCCGTTACAGAATGAGTAAGTTTGAAGAATATGATCTTTATGTAAGAAATAAGGATTTTTTAATTTCCGATAATATAATAACTTTTACCGATACCGACGGAAAGCTTATGGCGTTAAAGCCAGACGTAACCTTATCAATCATTAAAAACAGCAAGGAAGATGATGGTGCTTTAAAGCTTTACTACAACGAAAATGTATACAGAGTTTCGAAAGGCAGTCACGCTTTTAAGGAAATTATGCAGGTGGGACTTGAATGTATCGGCAATTCCGATGACTATTCTCTTTTCGAGGTAATTTATCTTGCGGCAATGAGCCTTAAAACCATTTCTGAGGATTTTGTTCTTGATGTGTCAAACTTAAATGTTATTTCCGACATTCTTGAAAACATGGGAATCGATAAAGGTGCGGAAAAGGAAATCCTTAAATGCATCGGTGAGAAAAACTCCCACGGAATAGGGGAGATTTGTAAGAGAGAAAAGGTTGACGGAGAAGCCCTTTGTAAGCTTGTATCCTTGTACGGAGAGCCTTCAAAGGTAATTCCCGAGCTTTCACTTCTCCTGCCGGAAGAAACAGAGGCGCTTTCAAAGCTTAAGAAAATCACCTATGCTCTGGAAGAAGCAGGTCTTAAAGGAAAAATCAATATAGACTTTTCCGTAATAAACGATATGAACTATTACAACGGATTTGTATTTAAGGGATTTATAAAAGGAATTGCAACGGGTATCTTATCGGGCGGTCAGTATGATAAGCTTATGAGAAAGATGGGTAAAAAGAGCGATGCAATAGGCTTTGCGGTTTATCTTGACAGTCTTTATGCACTTTCTGAAAACGATGCAGCATACGATGTGGATGCAGTGATTTTATATGACGATAATTGCGACATGAAGGCTCTTTCAGATGCTGTGAGACTTTTTACAGCCAACGGAAAAAGTGCATCTGCCATGAAAGCTGTTCCTTCGGAATTAAGATACAAGCAGCTTCTTAAAATGAATGAGAGAGGGGTTGAAATCATTGAAAACCATGCTTAATGTGGCTCTTCCGAAAGGAAGACTTGGAGAAAAAGTTTACGACATGTTTGAAAAGGCAGGTTTCGAATGTCCCTCAATAAAGGAACAAAACAGAAAACTTATATTTGAAAACGAGGAAAAGGGCGTAAGATACTTCTGGGTAAAGCCTTCCGACGTTGCCATTTATGTTGAGAGAGGTGCGGCAGATATCGGTGTTGCGGGAAAGGACATTCTTCTTGAGTATGAGCCTGAAGTATATGAACTTTTAGATCTTGATTTAGGTAAGTGCCGTATGGCAGTTGCAGCTAAAAAGGATTTCAGAGATAATCCTGAGCGTCCTTTAAGGGTTGCAACAAAGTTTTCCAATATAACAAAGGATTATTATGCTAAAAAGGGAAGAGATATTGATATTATCCACTTAAACGGTTCAATCGAAATTGCTCCGATTTTATCCTTATCGGATGTAATTGTGGATATTGTTGAAACAGGAACAACCTTAAAGGAAAACGACCTTGAAGTAAAGGAAGAAATCGTTCCCATAAGTGCAAGACTTATTGCGAATAAGTCAAGCTTTAAATTTAAGGGCGAGCTTATGGAAAAGGTAGTGGCATCCCTTAAAAAACAGACAACAGGAGAATAATGATATGATTAAGATAATGAAATACGGAGAGGTTTCACCCTCTGAAATTTTCGCAAGAGTTGAGCCTAAGGTGGATGTTACCGCAATCGTTTCCGATATTATTGAAAATGTAAGAAAAAACGGCGATAAAGCTCTTTTGGAATACACGGAAAAGTTTGACGGGGCACATCTTTCTTCGCTTATTGTAACCAAAGAAGAAATAGAAGAAGCTGTGTCGGAAGTTGAACCTGAATTTTTAAGGGTTTTGGAAAAAGCAGCATCAAACATAAGAAAATTTCACGAAAAGCAGAAAAGAAACAGCTTTATAATAAATGACGAGCCCGGAATAGTCATGGGACAGAAGGTTATTCCCGTTGACAGAGCAGGACTTTATGTACCCGGAGGTACGGCGGCATATCCTTCCACGGTTTTAATGGATTCCATTCCTGCAAAAATTGCAGGATGCCCCGAGGTTGTTATGGTAACACCTCCCGGGAAAGACGGAAAGGTAAACCCTGTAATTCTTGCATCGGCTTATGTAGCGGGAGTTGATAAAATTTTCAAGGTAGGCGGTGCGCAGGCGATAGCTGCTCTGGCTTACGGAACTGAAAGCATTCCCAAGGTAGATAAAATCGTAGGCCCCGGAAACGCCTTTGTGGCAGAGGCTAAAAAGCAGGTATTCGGCATGGTGTCAATCGACATGATTGCAGGTCCCAGCGAAATATTAATAGTGGCAGACGGATTATCCGATCCTTCCCACGTTGCGGCTGATTTACTTTCTCAGGCAGAGCATGACAAACTTGCAAGTGCAGTTTTGGTAACTGATTCGGAAAGCCTTGCCAAAGCAGTATCGGATGAGCTTGAAAAGCAGATTCCTCTTTTGTCAAGAAGCGAAATCGCAAGAGAATCCATTGATAACAACGGAAAAATTATCGTAGCGGATGACTTATATGCGGCGATTGAAATAGCCAACGAAATTGCTCCCGAGCATCTGGAGCTTTGCGTGGATAATCCCTTTGATTATCTTGATTCAATCCGTCACGCAGGTTCAATCTTTATGGGAAGAAACTGCCCCGAGGCACTGGGTGACTATCTTGCAGGTCCCAATCACACCCTTCCAACAAGCGGAACGGCAAAGTTTTCAAGCCCCTTGTCCGTTGACGACTTCGTGAAAAAAACTCAGTATACATATTTTACAAAGGATGCTCTTAAGAGCGTAGCTAAGGATGTTGAGCTTTTCGCAAAGAAGGAAGGGCTTACGGCTCATGCAAAGAGTGCAGTTATAAGAACGGAGGAAGAGGCATGAGCAGATTTTCCAACGACAGAATTAAAAGCCTTACTCCATATACTCCCGGAGAACAGCCGAAGGAGAGAAAATATATAAAGCTTAATACAAATGAATCTCCCTATCCGCCTTCGGAAAACGCCATCAAAATGGCAAGGGAAGCGGCAGAGACCCTTATGCTTTATTCAGACCCCGAAAGCAGAGCCTTAACAGAAAAAATGGCAGAGGCTTTAGGTGTTTCCTATGACGAGGTTTTAATGACAAACGGCTCCGATGAGATTCTTAATTTTGCATTTATGGCGTTTTGCGATAAAAATACACCTGCGGTATTTCCCGACATAACCTATGGATTTTATCCCGTATTTGCTGACCTTAACGGTGTTCCTTACGAGGAAATTCCCTTAGAGGATGATTTTTCCATAGACATCAAGAAGTACTTTAATTCGGGAAAAACTGTGGTTATTGCAAACCCCAATGCACCTACAGGAATATATTTAAATCTTTTCGAGATTGAAGAAATTGTAAAAAATAATAAAGATAATATCGTTATAATTGACGAAGCTTATGTGGATTTCGGAAACGAAAGTGCCGTAAGCTTAATAAGAAAATATGACAATCTGCTTGTAACGGGAACCTTTTCAAAGTCCCGCTCCATGGCAGGGGCACGTCTTGGATTCGGATGCGGAAATCCTGAGCTTATAGCGGATCTTAATACAATAAAGTATTCCACAAATCCCTACAACATAAACAGAATGACTCAGGCGGCGGGCATCGGAGCTCTTACGGACGAGGAATACACAAGGGAAAATCTTAAGAAAATTGTGGAAACAAGAGAATATACAAAAAAGGGACTTAAAGCTCTCGGCTTTACATTTCCCGATTCTAAAGCAAACTTTATTTTTGCAAAGCATGAAAAAATAAGCGGAGAAGAAATTTATAAAGCTTTAAGGGAAAAGGGAATTCTTGTAAGACACTTTACAAAAGAAACCATAAAGGACTATAACAGAATTACCGTGGGAAGCAGGGAAGAAATGGAAGCGCTTCTTTCGGCACTTACTGAAATAACGAAATAAAGGGTGATTGTTTTGAGAACAGCAGAAATAAAAAGAAAAACGGCTGAAACCGATATAAATCTTAAAATAAATCTGGATGGAACAGGAAAAAGCACAGTTGAAACAGGATGCGGATTTTTAGACCACATGTTGACTCTTTTTGCGAAACACGGAAGATTCGATATTGAACTTTCCTGCAAGGGAGACACCTTTGTTGACTATCACCACACAACAGAGGATATCGGAATTGCTTTGGGTGAAGCTTTTTCAAAGGCACTTTCCGACAAAAAGGGAATAAACCGCTACGGCTATATGATTCTTCCTATGGACGAGGCTTTAATTCTTTCTGCCGTTGACTTATCGGGAAGAAGCTATCTGGTTTTTGATGCCCAAATTCCTGCAGAAAAGGTGGGGGACTTTGATACGGAGCTTGTGAGGGAATTCTTCCTTGCATTTTCGGATAATGCAAAGTGCAATCTTCACATAAAACAGCTTTCGGGCATAAATTCACATCACATAATTGAAGGAATGTTCAAGTCCGTGGCAAGAAGCCTTAAAGCGGCGGTAAAAATTGACGACGATGCAAAGGATGAAATTCCTTCGACAAAGGGAGTGCTTTGATGATAGCGATAGTTGACTACGGAGTGGGAAATCTTTTCTCTCTGAAAAGTTCCCTGGATATGATAGGCGCGAAAGCCTTTGTGACGGGTGATGCCGAAGAAATTAAAAAGGCGGAAAAAATAATCCTTCCCGGGGTTGGCGCCTTCGGTGATGCGGCTGAAAAGCTCCGAGAAACAGGGCTTTTTGATGTGATAAAGGAAGAGGCAAAAAATGGCAAACCCATTATGGGAATATGCCTCGGTATGCAGCTGCTTTTTGAAAAAAGCTATGAATACGGCGAGCATGAAGGTCTCGGTCTTATAAAAGGCGAAATACGTCCCATCAAAGAGGTTATTCCGAAAGACCTCAAAATTCCGCATATAGGCTGGAATGCACTTAAATTCACAAAAGATTCAAAGCTGTTTAAGTATATTAAGGACGGAGACTTTGTTTACTTCGTTCACTCCTACTATGGGGCAGAGTGTGACAGCGTAACTGCGGTAAGCGATTACGGATATCCTTTAACTGCATCTGTGGAAAAGGGAAATGTGTCGGGCTGTCAGTTCCATCCCGAAAAAAGCGGAGAAGTGGGACTTAAAATACTCAAAGCGTTTTGCGAAAAGGAGGACTGACGGATGCTTATATTTCCTGCAATAGATTTATACGGCGGAAAGGCAGTAAGACTTTATAAGGGTAATTATGCCGAAATGACAGTTTATAACGAAAATCCGTTACTTGTTGCAAAGGATTTTGAAGAGTGCGGAGCTACCTGTATTCACCTTGTGGACTTGGAGGGAGCAAAGGACGGCACAACGCCAAACCTTGAAACGGTTAAAAACATAATAGAAAATACAAATCTTTTCACGGAGCTTGGCGGAGGAATCCGCAATATGGAAACTGTTGATAAGTACATTTCCATCGGTCTTGACAGAGTGATACTCGGTACGGCGGCGGTTAAGGACGAAGAGTTCTTAAAGGCGGCGGTTTCAAAATACGGTGAAAAAATTGCCGTTGGAGTTGACATAAAGGACGGCTTTGTGGCAATTTCGGGTTGGATGGAAAAGAGCAACTTTGATGCTTTTTCCTTTTGCGAAAAGATGGAAAAAATCGGGGTTTCTACCCTTATCTGCACCGACATATCAAAGGACGGCGCAATGCAGGGAACGAACCACGAACTCTACAAGGAACTTTCTGAAAAATTTTCCGTTAACATAACGGCATCAGGTGGCGTTTCAAGCCTTGATGATGTTAAAAAATTAAGAAAGCTTGACATTTACGGAGCAATTATCGGAAAAGCCTACTACACCGGGGCAATTGACCTTAAAGATGCATTGGAGGCGGCGAAATGATTACAAAAAGAATAATTCCCTGCCTTGATGTTAAAAACGGAAGAGTGGTAAAGGGCGTAAACTTTGAAGGGCTTTCCGATGTTTCATCCCCGGTGGAGCTTGCAAAATATTACAGTGATATGGGTGCCGATGAGCTTGTGTTTTACGATATAACGGCGTCTAGCGAAGGAAGGGCACTTTTCACCGATATACTTTGCGAGGTGGCAAGAAAGATATTTATCCCTTTAACCGTTGGTGGAGGAATAAATACGGTTTCGGATTTTGACAGAGTGTTAAAATGCGGTGCCGATAAGGTGAGCGTCAATTCGGGAGCTATAAAAAATCCGGACCTTATATACGAGGCGGCAAAGCTTTACGGCAATCAGTGCGTGGTAATTTCCGCCGATGTTAAAAGGGTGGACGGAGAGTTCAGAGTTTTCGCCAAGGGCGGAAGAGAAGACACCGGGATGGAAGCAATAAGCTGGATAAAACGCTGTGTCGATAACGGAGCAGGCGAGGTTGTATTAAACTCCATTGATACAGACGGTGTAAAAAAAGGCTTTGATATAGAAATGCTTAACGCTGTTTGCGAAGCCGTAAATGTTCCTGTTATTGCATCGGGCGGTGCAGGATGCATCGAGGATTTTGTAACCTTGTTTAACACCCTTCCGAAAGTTGATGCGGGGCTTGCGGCATCGATTTTCCACTTCGGTGAGGTTTCAATTAAAGAACTTAAAGAAACACTTGAAAAAGAAAAAATTTCCGTACGTTTATAAGAGAGGAAGAAGATTATGCTTGATATAAAAGAACTTAAATTTGATGAAAAGGGCTTAATTCCCGCAATAGTTGTTGATGCAATAACAAAGAAAGTATTGACACTTGCATATATGAATGAAGAGAGCCTTAAAATTTCCATGGAAAAGGGGCTTACCTGCTTTTACAGCAGAAGCAGAAATGAGCTTTGGTTAAAGGGTGAAACCAGCGGAAACTATCAGCACATTGTGTCAATCACCGCTGACTGTGACAATGATGCATTGGTTGTAATGGTTGAAAAGGACGGCCCTGCCTGCCATAACGGCACAGATTCCTGCTTTACAAAGGAAGTTTTTGAGAGCGACGAACTTAAAGAATTTTCCTATGAGGGATTACTTGAACTCATAAAAGGCAGAAAAACAGAAAAGAAGGAAGGCTCATACACAACCTATCTTTTTGAAAAGGGTCTTGATAAAATCTTAAAGAAAATAGGCGAGGAGTGCACCGAAGTAATCATTGCCGCAAAGGCAAACGACAAAAAGGAAACCATTTATGAAATTGCAGACCTTTGCTATCACGTTATGGTACTTATGATTGAAGCAGGCATTTCTTTGGAGGATATTCACAGAGAACTTTCAGGCCGTCACGTAATAGATAAAAAAGTAAAACAGGAAAAGATGACAAACTGATAAAAAGCACCCGAGAGGGTGCTTTTTAATTGACATAAAGGTTTTTTGGTGATATAATAATTCCTTGAAAAAGATAAATTATGGGGTGTTACAATGAAGAAGCTTTTATTTATCACAATCCTTGCCTTAAGCATTATTTTAACTGTCATTCCGACATTTGCTACGGGTGTTGTAATTGACAATATTAATGTTGCTTTCAATGATTCTACAGGCTATCCTTTTGTGAGCGCGGAAGGAAGAACCATGGTTCCCTTAAGAGCAACCATGGAAGCCTACGGCGCAACGGTAAGATGGGATGCTGAAACTAGCACCGCGATAGTTACCAAGGGTGTTACAACCGTTACCTGTAAAATAGGGGAAGCGGCAATCTATCGAAACGGTACAAAAATTGCAAACGATGCAGCTGCAACGGTGGTGGACGGAAGAACCTATCTTCCTATCCGTGCGGTTTTGGAGGCTCTTGATGCAACTGTTTCATGGGACGGAAATGTAGTAGTTAACAGCCCGGGGGCAGGAAATCTTGTATACGATATTGAAAACAGTGGCATAAAGGCTTCTAACTACTGGAAAGTATGGACTGATGCATTGAATCTTGAAAAGAACGGAAATTATACCGCGGCAATTGAAAAATTCAAGGAAGTTGCTCCCGTTTTCCTTCAGAAGAGCGATGCACACAGTGATGCAATGCTATATAACCATTTGGGTAACTGCTACAACGCTCTCGGAATGGTAGAAGAGGCTTCTGCCTGCTATAAGAGAGAATCCTACTACTGGGAAATTGCAGGTCTTCCTCAGGCGGCTATTGATGCATCAAGAAGAGGAGATTTAAGCCTGAGTACGGTTCAGATGTTTGTTACAAGCAAAAATCCCGAATATTCTGCAAGAAGAAACTTCGGAACGCTTTATGCTCCCGAATCAGGTATTCAGCTTGGTGTAACCTTAAAGGGAAGCGATCCCTGGTATATGGATCGTTTCACAGAGCTTGCGGGAAAAGAAGCGGTAGGTTACATTCTTTACGGATTTTATGACATAAAGCCTTATGAGCATGCTTTTAAGGCGGCAGCTGAAAAAGGAAAAATAATTCAGTATGCCCTTCAGGTTGATAATCTTGCAGACCTTTTAAGTATTGCGGAAAATGATCCCAGATATGTAAAGCTTGCCAAGGATATCCAGGCAACGGGTGCTAAAACCTTAATACGCTTTGCCTGCGAAATGAATGACGAAACCAATAAGTGGTACACAAAGGACTATGAGGCATATATCCGTAAGTTCCGCTATGTTGCAGATATATTCCACAAATATGCACCTAACTGTGCGGTTGTGTGGTCACCCAACTTCTATCCTGCCAACAACATAGAATATTACTATCCCGGAGATAACTATGTGGATTATGTGGGCATTTCTCTTTACTCTGAGCATCAGCCTGAAACAGATCCGTTAGGACAGGGGGTTGACAGAAGTCGTTTTGCGGCACTTATGGACACTATAGTAACGCTTTACGGACATAAAAAGCCCATTATGATATCAGAATTCGGAGCATCCTATGTAGATAAGAGAACAGGGGCAGACATTACGGAATTTTCTTCAAGACAGCTTAAGGATTTGCTTACCTATCTTCCGCTTAAGTATCCCGGAGTGGTTTCTGCATATCTATTTGAAACCTATGATGCCGGCGGACGTAAGTTTGAACTTTTGGGAAATGCAACATATCATCAGGCGTTTAAGGACGGAATAAAGAGCGATTCCTATATTTCGGGAGAAATGAGCACATCGCCTTCCTACAGCTATGAAATAGGAAATAATGTAACAGTTCCTGCAGAGCAGATAAGACTGAACGCATATGTAAAAACCCTCTATAACGATTTTTCCTATGCGGTATATTCCTTAAACGGAGTTGATATCGGAACGGGCTACGGTACACCTTTCGCATTGGATATAGACTTTTCTCCCTATGCGGGAAAAACTCTTGATTTAACATGCCGTGCATTTGATTCAAAGGGTGCACTTTGTGCAACAAAAACATACACAATAAAGGTGAAGTGAGGATGCAGAGATGGAAATTAAGCACGACTTTCATATTCATACAGAGCGTTCTCTCTGTGCGTACCGTGACGCTTTTGCAAAGGATTATATAAAAGAAGCAAAGGAAATGGGACTTAAGAAAATCGGATTTGCCGACCATTTCTGGGACAGCGCATATAAACCTCTTGACTTTATATTTTATGAACCTCAGAACTACGACCACCTTGCAACAATAATTGATGAAATAAAAAATGCTGATACCGAAGGTATAGATGTTTATTTCGGATGCGAGGCGGAATACAGTCCCGAGCACGGCGTTGCCATAACGGAAGAATGTGCCGAAAAGTTTGACTTTATAACCGTGTCAAATTCCCACACCCATAAAACAATGCCTGCAGAATATGCAAAGCCCGATTATAAGGCTGTGCATACAGAATTTATGGTAAGGGCTTATATGAACATTTTGGAAAGCCCCGTAAGTAAATATATTTTGTCAATGGCACATCCCTTTGATGCGGTTTGCTGTCCTTATGACAACAATATATTAAAGAGAATGATAACGGACGACACTTTCAAGAGACTGTTTTCAAAAACTGCGGAAAAGGGTATAGCGGTTGAAATAAACATCGGAACCATGAAAGCGTTCGATGAAAATAGTGTGGAAACAGCTGAAGAAATAAGAATGTTTAACATTGCAAAGGAAATGGGCTGTAAATTTGTATTCGGAAGCGATTCTCACAATGTACATAACTATAAGGATTATTACCTTGACAAATGCAATATGATGGTAAATGTACTTTCGCTTAAGGAAGAGGATATATTGGATTTTGTAAAGTAAATGCGTTAGTAAATTGACAAAAGGTAAATTTTATGGTAAACTATCACCATTATAACAAACGGAGGAATTGAAAATGGAAAACAAAAGAAGCAGCTTTTCCGGTAAAATCGGATTTGTGCTTGCGGCAGCAGGTTCGGCTGTAGGACTTGGAAATATATGGAGATTTCCTTATCTTGCGGCACAGTATGGCGGAGGTATCTTCCTTCTTACATATTTGATTTTGGCATTAACCTTTGGCTTTGCCTTAATGACAGCGGAAATTGCCATAGGAAGAAAAACAGGATTAAGTGCAATCGGTGCATTCCGTGCCCTTGATAAAAGATTTTCCTTTATCGGATATCTTGGTGCATTGGTTCCCATAATCATTTTGCCTTACTATTCAGTTATTGGCGGATGGGTAACGAAATATTTAACAGTTTATGTGACAGGCGGCGGAACTGCGGCAACTGACGATGCCTTTTTCGGAAACTTTATCGGAAGCGTAAGTGAGCCTCTTATCTGGTTTTTGGTATTTATGGGAATAACTGCAATAGTTGTATTTTTCGGTGTTGAAAAGGGTATCGAAAAAGTAAGCAAGATAATGATGCCCATACTTGCAGTGCTTTCGTTGGTTATTGCTGTGTATGCATCCTGCATGGAAGGTGCATGGGAGGGCGTTTTATATTACATTACTCCCGACTTTTCAAAGTTTTCATTTACAACCGTACTTGCAGCAATGGGTCAGCTTTTCTATTCCATGAGCCTTGCAATGGGTATTATGATAACCTACGGCTCCTACATGAAGAAGGATGTAAATCTTGAAAGCTCCGTTAAGCAGATTGAACTTTTTGATACCGGTATTGCTTTCATTGCAGGATTTATGATTATCCCTGCGGTATTTGTATTCTCCGGCGGAAATGAAGAAGCTCTCGGCAAAGGCCCCGGACTTATGTTTGTAACTCTTCCAAAGGTATTTGAAACAATGCCGGGAGGACACGTATTGGGCGCTGCTTTCTTCCTCCTTGTTCTTTTCGCAGCTCTTACATCTTCCATAAGTCTTATGGAAACTGTAGTTTCGATTTTCTGCGATAAATTCAAGTGGAACAGAAACTTCTCCTGCTTATTCGTATTCATTTTATGCCTTCTTTTAGGTGTACCTTCATCTCTCGGAAACGGTATATGGGCAGATATCAAGATCATCGGAATGGACTTCTTAACATTCTTCGACTTTATAAGCAACAGCGTGCTTATGCCTATAGTTGCACTCTTTACCTGTATTTTCGTAGGATACTTCTTAAAACCTGCTTCACTTATTGAAGAGGTTGAACTTACGGGAACATTTAAGAGAAAGAAAATGTTTGCATTTATGATTAAGTATCTTGCACCTATCTGCATAGTGCTTATTCTCGGATTCTCCGTTCTTGAGGGAATGGGATATATAAAGGTTTGATAAAAGACGCCGCACAGCAGATGTGCGGCGGTTTCTTTGAATTTGAGAGAAGGTTTTACTTTGGATAACAACAGTTTTAAGAAAGGCTTGATTTCAGGTATTCCCATTTGTCTCGGATATTTTTCCGTGGCATTTGCTTTCGGAATTTTTTCTGTGGGACAAGGGCTTTCACTTTTGGAAACTCTTTTTATATCAATGACAAATGTAACTTCTGCAGGACAGCTTGCGGCAGTTCCCATAATTGCAGGGGGAGGCACTTTAATTGAGCTTGCTCTGTCGCAGGTGATAATAAATCTGCGCTATGCTCTTATGTCAATTTCCCTTTCGCAAAAGCTTTCAGACAATGTTTCGCTTTTTGACCGCTTTGTAATTTCCTTTGTAAATACGGACGAGGTTTTCGCCGTGGCATCAAGTCTTAAAGGAAGTGTGGGAAAACGCTTTTTATACGGGCTTATCATAACGCCCTATTTCGGGTGGAGCCTCGGCACACTTGCGGGAGCCTTTGCGGGAGACATACTTCCGAAGAGCGTTACATCAGCACTCGGTGTTGCGATTTATGCTATGTTCATCGCGATAGTTATTCCGCCAGCCAAAAAGCACAGAGCGACGGCTTTTTGCATACTGTTTGCAATTATATTAAGCTGTGCATTTAAGTATATTCCGATGCTTATGGTAGTGCCTTCGGGATTTTCTGTAATAATCTGTGCGGTTGTCGCAAGTGCAGTGTTTGCCTTTTTAAGCCCGGTTGATGTGGAAGAGGTGAAATAGTATGAATTTCTATATTTATTTATTGGTTATGGCGGGAATTACATATCTTATCAGAATGCTTCCGCTGGTACTTTTTAAGAAAAAAATAACTAACAGATTTGTGCTGTCCTTCTTATACTATGTGCCATATGCGGTGCTTTCGGTAATGACGATTCCTGCTATCTTTTATGCGACAGAAAGTCCCATCTCTGCGGCAGTGGGCTTTTTTGCGGCACTTATATTTGCTTACATGGAAAAAAGCTTACTTACCGTTGCGGCAGTTGGTTGTGCGGCTGTATTTGTAACGGAAACAATAATGAAGCTTGTATAAAAAAGGATAATGCGGTCCCCTTAAGGGAAAATCTCATCTTCTTTATACAAAAAAGGCGTAATTACCGATTCGGTAATTACGCCTTTTGCTTTTTTAATTATTCAACAATTTCAACCTGAGTGGGCTTGTTGATTTTAACATCAACTGTGCCGTCAGCTTTTCTTGTTGCATCAACGCTGATTACACCGTAGGGAGTGGGATATGTACCGTGAACGTGGTTAAGCTTTGTGCCGAGGTTAGGCTTAACGCTTACTTTCTTACAACCGGGAGCAAGTACCTTAACACCTAAGATATATTCCTGAGAGAATGCGGCAGGACCTGATGCCCAACCGTGGCATAAGCTGTGGCGGAATCCCTTATAGCAATATGCACCGTGGTCGCCGTGGATGTCGTTTTCATCGGGAGCAACAAACTCGTCAATTCTCTTTGCGCCTTCGGTCCAGTCTAAGTTAAAGTCTTCAAAGAATGTGGTTGCACCGAGTTCAATCATCTTACCCCAGAACTTATCCATAAGCTCAATAGCACCGTCGATATCGCCTGCTTCACCACGAGCCTTGAGTACATAATAGCCAAGGAAGGTGGAAACTTCGCGAAGAGGATCAACTGCTAAGATGTTCTTGTTTGTTTCATCATAGGGAAGGATTCCGGCGAGAGCCTGAAGAGCAGCTGCTGCCTTACAGTTACCGGGTGTGGGAGCGTTAGCCATAATAAGCTTTTTATAGCCGTCGCACTTTTCAGCCATTGCTTCATCCTTGTATTCCAAAGCGATGTTCTTTGCTGCATCAAGAGCCATAGTAAAGATTGCGGCAACGCCTGCCTTCTGACCCTGAGGATCTGTTGATGTGGGCCAGTCGATGAAGTTTTTGTCAATAGCGATGGTACCGTCTTCGTTAATTACGGAGAAGAGGTTAGCAAGTGTAGCATAGAGATAATCCTTCTGTGCGAAGAGATAATCGTAGTTGCCGTTCTGCATATACCAATCCCAATGGATTTTAATCCACCAGAGAGTATAGGAGGGGATGTTGTTCATCCACTTGTCGGGAGCAAAGCATTCCTTTGTTAAATCGAGGCTCTTGGGAACGCAGTCATCATAACCGAACACTCTCTGAATTGTGGATGTTTCGGGATGCATATCGCCGATCCATACAAGACGGTCACGCTTGATACCGTCCCAGAGATAGTTCTGCATATTTAAGTGAACTGTGTAAACAGCAGTTTCAAACACTTCGTTGAGCATTGCATCATCTGTTGTAAATGTGCCCTTGTATTCGATATCTTCATAAATGAAAGCGGCACGGATTACGTTTAAGTGAACAAAGCCCTTGGGGCAGTCGATTCTTACGAAACGATAGCCTGTCTGACCGATTTCGATGGAACCCATCATAGAAACGGGAAGTTCCAGATCACGCTGAGCGTGGTTGTTTGTTGCGTTCTTTTCGCCGTAAAGTTCTGTCATACATTCCATAACGGATTCACCGAAACGAACGTGAAGTCTGCCTTCCTTCTGAACATCACATTCACATCCGTGAGCGATTACAAGTAATCCGCCGTGGATTTCATATCCGAAGTCAAGTAAAATAGAGCCGCCTTCTTTGATTGTACAAACAGGTCCGATATTGAGGGGAGCCTGAAGGGGCTTATCCATCATAAGTGCTTCTACATTGTCAACATCGCCGTTTGTCCAGACAATCTTTTTGGGCATTAAATATCTTTTTGCTCTGGTATCTTTTATACCTTCTGTGAAAACGTTTCTCATATTAATTCTCCTTAAAATTTAATATTTCTCCTGTGTAAACGACATGATAATCGCCGTTCTTATACCATTTTTCATTGCACTCATCATTAGTCTGTTCCTTTGACATCTCTGTTTTATAAATGACACGACATTCATAAATCATACAGTTTTTAATGCCGGGAACACTGATGGTGTCGGATTTTACCGTTTCTAAATTACACTCTGAAATTTTGTCAAAATCCCTGCCGGATTTGCTTCCGCAAAAGGCGAGAGCATTCTTATAGGTGCTGTCGTTGGGAATTGAAACCGTAAAAACAGGGTTTTTATCAATCAACTCTTTTGAATAGCGGGAAGGCCTTACCATAACATTAAATACGGGTTTTCCCTGGGAAATTCCTATTTGTCCCCAGCCGATAGTCATGGGATTTACCTTTCCGTCAACTCCCACAGTCAAAAAAGCACCGAAGGTTGACATGTTTAAGAGTGCTTTATCAGAATTTTCTAAAAAATTCATCAAATTCCCCCTTGATAAAACTCAAATATTATATTATCATATAATTATGAAAATAGCAACGAAAATATTAAAAATTTTTCCATGAGAGGTAGATAAATGAAAAGGCAAGAAAAAATTTCAATTATCAGGGAACGCCTATCCGCTTTATACCCGGACTCTGAATGTACTTTGGTATATGAAGATCCGTTTCAGCTTATGATTGCAACTCAGCTTGCGGCACAGTGTACAGATGCAAGAGTCAATATTGTGACAAAAACACTTTTTAAGAAATATCCTACGGTGGAAGCTTTTGCAAATGCCGAACTTTCCGAACTTGAACAGGATATTAAAAGCACAGGATTTTACCATAACAAGGCGAAAAACATAATTGGTTGTGCAAAAAAGCTTCTTGAAGATTTTAACGGAGAAGTGCCTAAGACCATGGAGGAACTTTTGTCGCTTCCCGGTAACGGAAGGAAAACTGCAAATTTAGTTCTTGGTGATGCTTTCGGGATTCCGGGAATAGTAATTGACACCCATGCTAAAAGACTTTCCGGAAGACTTGGATTAACGAAAGAGGAAACTCCTGAAAAAATTGAAAAGGATTTGATGAAATTTACACCAAAGGATTACTGGACAACCCTGGGTCACCATTTTGTTGACCACGGAAGGGCTGTTTGTGACGCAAGAAAGCCAAAATGCACTGAATGTGTGCTTTCAGACATTTGCTCCTATGCCAAAAGAATAAATGAAAATTAACCGCATACTATTTTATAGGAGGCGGTGTTATGGCAAGAATATCCGAACTCAGGCAAAAAGAGGTTGTGGATATAAATACGGGAAAATGCCTCGGATATATCTCGGATATGGAAATAGATGATGCAACCGGTAAGGTTCTTTCGGTGAAAGTTCCATCGGGAAAAATATTTTCATCCTTGATAAAAAATTCCGATATGGTTATTTTGTGGGAGGATATAGAGATTATAGGGAGAGACAAGATACTTGTAAGAGGAGAATAAAATGGATACAAAAGAAATTATAAAAAAAGCTTTTTTGATGTGCGACACAGAGGAGCCTTCGGATATTTCTCTTTTTGAATTTGATGGAGTGAAAGTTGAACTTAACGATAAAGAAATAAAAATCGGATATAAAACCGTTCCTCAGCTTATGAGAGGCTGTATGCTTTTATCAAAAGCGATAAAAGAAGGGAAATGTGCTGTTACTTTAGAAGAGCACGCGCGTTTTTCAACCTGCGGTGCTATGATAGACGTGTCAAGAAACGGCGTTATGCGAATTGAAAAAGTTTATGAGTTTATCGACTTTATGGCGCTTTACGGACTTAATATGCTTATGCTTTACACCGAAGATACCTATGAGGTTGAAGGATGTGAAATGTTCGGCTATCAGCGCGGAAGATACACTAAAGAAGAGCTTAAGGCGATTGATGCCTACGGAAAAACTATGGGCGTTGAAATAATCCCCTGCGTACAGACCCTTGCTCACCTTTCACACTATACAAAGTGGATTGAAGGTATGCGCCTTTCGGACAGACCCGGGATACTCTGTGCAGATCATCCTCCGGTGTATGAATTCATCGAAAAGTGCGTTAAAACTTTAAGAGAGTGCTTTTCCTCGGACAGAATACATATAGGAATGGACGAAGCCTTTGAGATTGGCAGAGGTAAATATCTTGACCGCTTCGGCATCAAGGATAGAAAGGAAATTATAACCGAGCATCTTTTAAAGGTTGATGAAATATGTAAAAAATACGGCTATAAGCCTATGATGTGGTCGGATATGTATTTCCGCT
>JAZRHF010000024.1:0-4902 GCA_045644565.1 Clostridia bacterium
AGTAAAATTACACCCCTCGCCTGACCTACCGCAAAGGCGGGTTTGGCATTGTTGTTAAAGAAAAGTTCCTCCATAGAAAGTGCATCGGGCTTAAAGTGATCCATAAGCTGACCCACACCTTCATATACCAGCTTAATCCGCTCTTCCAACGGAGTGTGTGCTTTGGTTGTCACCGCATCGTAATGAAGCACCTTAAATTTGTTGTTTTCATACTGTATAACCCCGGTTCCGACGATCGCAATTCCCGGGTCAATTCCGAGTATAATCATTATTTTTTACCGTTTCTTTCATTTATTTACATAGTTTATGTATATTTATACAAACGAAATCCCGTTTTTACGCATCTTTAATGTGCAACTTTTGTATTTTTATAAATCATTAGAAATATTTTTGCATAAAACACTTGATTTATTCACCAATTTGTGTATAATAGTATATAGCAAATCGGCCATACATATATGACCTTTAAGCACTATTATATATTATACCACATTTGGGAGGAATTGCAATATGGAAAAAGAAAAAGTTATACTCGCGTATTCAGGTGGTCTGGATACATCAATCATCATTTCATGGCTTAAAGAAAACTACGGCTATGATGTAATCTGCGTATGCGGTGACGTTGGTCAGGGTAAGGAAACAGAAGGCCTTGAAGAACGTGCATTAAAGAGCGGTGCATCAAAGCTTTATTTAGAAGATTTAAGAGAAGAATATGTTCGTGACTTCATCTTCCCCACACTTAAGGCAGGTGCAGTTTACGAAGGAAAGTATCTCCTTGGTACTTCTCACGCTCGTCCCATCATCGCAAAGAGACTTGTTGAAATTGCCCGTCAGGAAGGCGCAGTTGCTATCTGCCACGGTGCAACAGGTAAGGGTAATGACCAGGTTCGTTTCGAGCTTACAGTAAAGGCTCTTGCTCCCGACCTTAAAATTATCGCTCCCTGGAGAATATGGGATATCAAGTCAAGAGAAGATGCTATCGACTATGCAGAAGCACGCGGAATTGAAATTCCCGTTACAAAGTCTGACCTTTATTCCCGTGACAGAAACATCTGGCACATCAGCCACGAAGGTATGGACCTTGAAGATCCCGCAAATATGCCTCAGTACGAAAGCCTCTTAAAGCTTACCGTACCTCCCACAAAGACTCCCGATGAGCCCAAATACGTTACAATCAACTTTGAAAAGGGTGTTCCCGTAGCAGTTGACGGTGAAAAACTCGGTCCCGTTGAGCTTGTTGAAAAGCTTAATGAAATCGGCGGTGCTTACGGTGTTGGTCTTGTTGATATCGTAGAAGACAGACTTGTTGGTATGAAGTCCCGTGGTGTTTATGAAACTCCCGGCGGTTCTATTCTCTATGCTGCACACAAGGAACTTGAATATCTCTGCCTTGACAGACAGACTCAGAGCTTTAAGGCACAGGCAGCAGTTAAGTTCTCCGAGCTTGTATATGACGGTAACTGGTTTACACCTCTTCGTGAAGCACTTTCCGCTTTCGTTGATTCAACTCAGGAAACAGTTACAGGTGAAGTTCGTCTTATGCTCTATAAGGGAAGCATTACTCCCGCAGGTGCAAAGAGCCCCTACTCCTTATACAACGAAGATATCGCAAGCTTCGGCGACAGTAAGGACCTTTACAGCCACAAGGATGCTGAAGGCTTCATAAATCTCTTCGGACTTCCCTTAAAGGTTCGTGCAATGATGATGGAAAAGGCAAAGAAGGAAAACAAATAATTGATTACATATAAGGGTGTGCCTTAAGGTACACCCTTATTTTCAGAAAGGCAGATATTATGGAAGAAAAATTATGGGGCGGTCGTTTCAGCGCCAAAACCGATAAAAAGGTGGACGATTTCAATTCCTCCATCCGTTTTGACCAGAGGATGTATGCATCCGACATCGAAGGAAGCATTGCCCATGCAACAATGCTCGGCAAGCAGGGAATTATCCCAAAAGAGGATGCCGATTTAATCGTTAAAACCTTAAAGGAAATAAAGGAAGATATTGACGCAGGCAAGGTTGAATTTTTAATTGATGCCGAAGATATCCATATGAATATCGAGAAAATATTAACCGACAGAATAGGTCAGGTTGGTAAGCGCTTACACACAGGAAGAAGCAGAAACGATCAGGTTGCTTTGGACATTCGTCTTTACTTAAGAGATGAGGGCAAAGAAATAAAAGGGTACCTTGAAAATCTTTTGAAGGTTTTGGTTAAGCTTGCAGAGGAACACACCGAAACCATTATGCCCGGATATACTCATCTTCAGAAGGCACAGCCCATAAACCTTGCCCATCACCTTCTTGCATACTTTGAAATGTTTAAGCGTGATTTGGGTCGTCTTTCCGATGCTCTTATCCGAATGAACTATTCTCCCCTGGGCTCGGGTGCACTCGCAGGCACAACCTATGACCTTGACAGAGAATTTACCGCTTCTCTTTTAGGCTTTACCGGGGTTTGCGAAAACTCACTTGACGGAGTTTCTGACCGTGACTTTGCAATTGAACTTGCATCAACCCTTTCAATTATTATGATGCATCTTTCACGCTTCTCCGAGGAGCTTATCCTCTGGAGCAGTCACGAATTCTCCTTTGTTGAAATGGCGGACACACATTCTACCGGAAGCAGTATCATGCCTCAGAAGAAAAACCCCGACGTTGCCGAGTTAATCCGCGGTAAGACAGGCAGAGTGTATGGCGATTTGACAACTCTCCTTGTTATGATGAAGGGTATTCCTCTCGCCTATAACAAGGATATGCAGGAAGACAAAGAAGCAATCTTCGATGCAGTTGACACAGTTAAGCTTTGCCTTCCCGTTTTCACCGATATGATTGACACAATGACGGTTAAAAAGGAAAACATGGAAAAGGGTGCTTCCGGCGGTTACACCAATGCAACGGATGCTGCCGACTATCTTGTTAAAAAGGGTATGCCCTTCCGTGACGCTCATGCCGTAATCGGAAAAATGGTTGCCTATGCAATAAGTCAGACATGCGCTCTTGACGATATTCCCCTTTCTGTATTAAAAGGCTTTTCCGACATAATCGACGAAGACTTTTATGAGGCAATTTCCCTTTCAACCTGCGTTAAGGAAAGAAAGACCATCGGTGCTCCCGGTCTTGCCCATCTCGCAGTTGAAAAGGCTAAGGCTTTTGTCGAAACATTATAAAAAAACAGGTGAAAAATTCTGTCCTATGGACAGAATTTTTTTATTTTTCGTTTTCGTAATACTTTCGTTTCGAAGATTGTTGACTTTTAATTCCCCCGAGATTATAATATGATTCGGAGGCGAAGAAATGTTCAAAAATTTATTCAACAAAACCAATATCCTATACATTGCGGAAGCAGGAATTGAATATCTTATTTCCATTTTAATTACCGGTGCATATCTTGCAAAGCTCACTACACATTTAGGCTTTTCTGACAGTTTAACTGCAGTTTTATCCTCTTTTGTGGCTTTAGGATATGGATTTCAGCTTTTGTCTATTGCATTTTTCAAAAGCGGAAAAAGAGTAAAGTGGAAAATAACCTTAATGCACATTATAAATCAGCTCTTTTTCATGTCTACCTACCTTGTCCCCTTCTTTAATTTTAACAAAACCCTTAAAGTGGGCTTGTTCATGTTTTTCCTTTTGGGCGGTTACTTCATATCAAACATCATTTTCGCCCCCAAAACAGGCCTTTATATGCGTCAGGTGGCAGATAATCAGCGTGGTATATTCACTTCGGTGAAAGAAGCTGTTTCCCTTGTTTCAGGCTTTGTTTTCCAGCTTATTATGGGTCTTGTAATTGACCATTTTGAATCCATAGGCGACATGAGAAAAGCATTTACATTTTGTGCTATAACCATTTTTGTACTTATGGTTTCACACACTCTTACTATTGTTTTCGCCAAAGAGGAAGCTCCCGTTGAAAGTAAAATTAAGCCTATCCCCACTTTTTCACGCTTCAAAAACATTTTAACCGATAAAGATATTGTAAGAGTCATTATGACCAGCGTATTCTGGACTATTGCAAACCACATCGTAGTTTCGTTTTTCGGTACATATCAGGTTAACGAGCTTGGCTTTTCAATGAAGTTTATCACTTTCATTTCAGTTCTCACAGCCATGTCAAGAATCCCCTGCTCCTTTGTTTTCGGAAAATATGCAGATAAATATTCCTTCGCTAAAATGCTTAAGATTTGCTACGGTATTGCCGCATCAAGCTTTTTGGTTGCCGCTTTTGCCTCACCCAAAAACGGTATGATTGTATTTCCCCTTTATTCTGTAATGCAGGCAGCTGCCATGGGTGGAATAAACTCAGGTGAAATCAATCTCATATTCGACTACGTTGATCCCGAAAAGAGAAACGATGCCCTTGCCGTTAAGCAGACAATTTACGGTATATGCGGCTTTTTAACAACCCTTGCCATGACCCCGGCGTTTAACTATATTCAGCAATTCCAGAAAACAGGCGGCAAAATTTTAGGCGTTACGATTTATGCACAGCAGCTTCTTTCAATCGTTGCATGTCTTGCAACCATACTTTTGATTTTCTATCTTGACAGACAGGTGTTAAAGAAAATCAAACCCAGAAAAATCATCATTCCCGACGGAATTGAAGGATAAAAAAACAGCAATGGATTTTCATCCATTGCTGTTTTTTATATTAAATTCATTATGTACGAAACAACATTGTATATGATAGGTGCGTAAATAATTGCGGGAAGAAAATCCGCAACTTTAATTTTGCTTACTCCCATAAGATTTGTACCAATCATAATAATCAGAATTGAACCGACACAATTCATTTCATTTATTGCTCCGGTGCTCATAAAAGGCGCAACCAGCCCGGCAAGAAGAACGAGCCCTCCCTGGATAACAAACACAGAAATTGCGGCTAACATAACGCCGATACCG
>JAZRHF010000025.1:0-1525 GCA_045644565.1 Clostridia bacterium
CTTTTTTATTACGGGAAGCCCCATATCCTCAAACAACAGTCTGCCAAGCTGTTTGGTGGAGTTTATATTTATTTCTTCCCCAGCCATAAAGTATATGGCACTTTCAAGTGCGGATATTCTTTCGCCCAGCATCTTTGCAAAGCGATCAAGCTCTTCTCTGTCAATCTTGAATCCTGCCACCTCCATATCATACAGAACATTTTCAAGAGGAAGCTCTATATCATTAAGAAGGGAAAGCTGGTCTCTTTCACCGAGCTTTGCAATCTGCTTTTCATAAAGAGCAGGCATAGAGGATACAGATAAGGGAAGCAAATATGCTGTGAAAATTTCATTTATATTATATTCGTTTCTTGTGGGGTCAATGATGTATTCTGCAATTTCACTATCGTAAAAACTACCGCAAAGATTTATCCCAAGGGAAGATAATGCGTGTTTAACCTTTTTGTATTCGTGGGTGTATTTTGAAATGATTTCATCCTCAAGTATCTCTTTCAAAAGTGACGGCTCGGCGTAATAAGGCTTGCCACCCGAAATAAACTGTACAAGGTTTTCTTCCATTATAAAATAGAAAGAATCCACACTCTTGCATTTTTCAATAATTTCTGCTGTGGCAGGGAGTGTTTTCTCTTTGGGAAGCACTTCCTCTACGGGAGCGCACAGCCTTTCTGCTATTTTGCGAAGCTCCAGCTCCTCCAATTTTTTCGAGAGAGCAAGATTGTCTGCTTCTTTATATAATGCGTCCTCAATCTTAAAATCAATGGGAACATTTTTATCTATTGTGCAAAGCTTCAAGCAGAGGTAAGCATCCTCTTTCCCTGCAATAAGCTTTTCTCTTGCAGCCTTTTTTATATGGTCATCTTCAATGTTTTCGTACATATTGTCGAGTGAATGAAAGTAAGAAAGGAGGTCAAATGCTGTTTTTTCACCAATACCCTTTACCCCTGGGATGTTATCGGAGGAATCACCCATAAGAGCCTTAACTGATATAAATTCCTCTGGAGTTACACCGTATTTTTCAAATACGCCTTTGTCGTCAAGCTCCTCCGTGGTGGTTTGCCCCATTCTTGTGGTAGTAAGAAGGACTCTTGTATTTGAGCTTGCAAGCTGAAGGTCGTCCTTGTCACCCGTGACAATGTTGCAACGAAGCTCATTCTCGTCACAAATTCTGCTGACAGTACCTATAATATCGTCTGCCTCGTACCCCTCCAATGAAAGCTGAAGAATATTCATTGCAGAAAGAATCTCTTTAAGGTGAGGCATCTGCTCTGCAAGGTCGTCGGGCATACCCTTACGCTGCGCCTTGTACTGGTCGTACATTTTATGTCGGAAAGTAGGTGCTTTCAGATCAAAAGCAACACAGAGGTAGTCAGGCTTATACTCATCGATGTATTTAAGCATTATATTCATAAACCCGAATATGGCATTTGTGGGAATCCCTGTCTTTGTGGAGAGAGGTCTTACCCCGTAATATGCACGGTTTACGATGCTGTTGCCGTCAATGATAATAAGATTTTTCATTTTCTTA
>JAZRHF010000026.1:0-7144 GCA_045644565.1 Clostridia bacterium
CATACCTTTATCTTGGATTCAAAGAAGGGGTAACGGCTGAAGATTTCAAAAAAGCCTGCTATGAAGGCGGAACAGAAGAACTTCTTTCCAAAGTCTATGTGAAAAAGGGGGATTTCTTCTTTGTTCCTGCTAAAACCGTTCATGCAATAGGAGAAGGAATCGTTGTTGCGGAGCTTCAGCAGACTTCCGATACAACTTTCAGAGTGTATGACTATGAAAGACGGGATAAAAACGGAAACCTTCGTGAAATTCACAGGAAAGAAGCCATAGCTGTGGCGGATGTTGAACCGTATAATCAAAATACAAGAGTGGTGCTTTCGGAAGGAAGAGAACGCCTTGTAAAGTGTGATTATTTTGAAATAATAAAGGTTATCGGAAATGAAGAACGGGAAAGTACCGAGGGAAGGTATAAGCTTCTGTTCTTTGAAGAAGGGGAAGCGGAAATTATATATGGAGATAAAAAGACTTTAGCCAAAGCGGGAGATACATTTTTTATCCCTGCGCCTTTGGGAGAATTTTCCGTTAAAGGAAACTTCAAATATTTACTTATGACAGAGTAAAGTTGCCGGATTTATTTTCTAAAATATGTTCTCTTTCCGTCAATTTCGAAAGGAGTATACTATGGAAAAAGAAAGCTTAAGCCTTGGCGTATCAAGCTGTATATTGGGAAGTGAAAACCATAACCACAGCGGATTTGCCACATACCGTGAGGCAGGGATAAAATATGCCGAATTTTCCTGCTGTCACAACTTAAATCAAATAGGTTTTTATGAAAAGCCCGAAAAGATTTATCTTGCCGCAAAGGAAAACGGCGTGGAATTTACAAGCTTTCACCTGCCTTTTTCAAAAAACATAAGCTTTTCAAATCCCGAAAGGGAAACAAGGCTTCTTGCAGAAGAAAAGCTTAAAAAGACAATTGATGCGGCAAAGTCTATCGGCATAAAGCTTATGGTTATGCACCCATCCTGCTCGAATTATGAGTTTTATCCCGAAAGAAAACCGCTTTTCGACCAATGTATGTATCACATCGGCAATATGTATGATTATGCGGAAAAAAACGGGGTTACACTTGCCGTTGAAAATATGACGGGGAAGGGACTTTTGGGAATACCGGAAGAAATGATAAAGTGCCTTAAGGAATTTCCAAATCTTAAAATATGCTTTGACACAAACCACTGCCGTCATCTTTTGCCGGAAGAATATCTCGATGCCCTTATAAACGAAAATATGACAGGAAGAATTGCCGCAGTACATATATCGGATTATCACTTGGCGGAAGAAGAGCATCTTTTGCCGGGCGAAGGTGAAATAAAGTGGAGCTGCATTATAGATAAACTCAAAACCCTTAATTTCGAGGGTATATTTATGTATGAGCCTGGTGTAAAAAAAGAAACCGGAGAACGCTATACGGCAAAAGAAGTTGCCGATAATTTTCATAAGGTTATAATGAGAATATAAAAGACCGCCGAGCGGTCTTTTATTTATGAAAAAGTATGTTTACCTTAAATCGAAACAACAATGTCCTATTGACAGCGATTTATGCATTGTGATATAATTAACTATCTATATATAAGGAGGTACATATATGAAAAGAGTATTAAGCTTGCTCCTTTGCCTTATGATGGTTTTGTCTGTAATTTCGGCAATTCCTTCCTTTGCGGCAGGGGAAAGAACCTTGAATTTCAGCGATGCGGTTTTAAAAAATAAAGTAACCGTAAGCGCCAATGAAATAAGAGGACTTGACAGAAAGGGTTATTTCGGCTTTAAGGATGTCGATTTAACCGGAATCAATTCAATATCCATGGAGATTTACAACAAAATGAACGGAAGCTCCAATGGTGAAACTTTAATCGTTATGATTGACGATCCCTTAAAGGGTGAGGCGATAGGTGCCCTTACCATATCCGAAACAGGAGAAAAAGTAACGGTTAAAACTGCAATTAAACCCACAACGGGAAAACACGACCTTTATTTTTACTGCCTCTACGCATATAATGCGTGGAACGAGCTTAAGGTTTTAAGCCTTACACTTTCTCCCGAAACATATGTAAATGATGCAAAGACAGCGCAGGTTCCCGATTCAGCAATAATTGACAATTTCTCCGACACCTGGGTTGCAACCGACGATATGGGACGTGCTGTTGCTACATATGAAGAAGTGGGCGACGTTAAAACCGACGGACGTGAGGTTGGTATTTTATACTGGAACTGGTTTATCGACAAGGCTCCCACAATCCGTGCCTATGTAATTCCCGAAATCGTGGCACAAAAGCCCGAAGCAAAGGATAAATATATGGACCCCATCTGGGATCCCCAGGGTAAGTTTTACTGGGCTACACCCATCTTCGGATATTATAATTCCTTTGAATACTGGGTGTTCAGAAAGCACGCTGAAATGCTTTCAAATATTGGTGTAGATGCCATCTTCTTTGACTATACAAATAACGGTCTTGATTTCATTCCTACACTTAACATTCTTGCCGATGCTTTCCGTGATGCAAAGGCAACAGGTGTTGACATTCCGAGAATTTCTGCAATGATGACCTTGGGCGGTGCCAAGGATGATGCTTTCCGCGGAAGAGCGGCAATTTACTATAACTGCTTTGAACTTAATGACTATTCCGATATCTGGTACTATCTTGACGGAAAACCGTTATTGTTCGGTAACGCTACAAACAAGTTTGCAAAATCCGATGTTGAAGAAGGAAACACCTTCGAGCCTGCTCTTCTTGACAAATTAGAAAACTTCTTCACAATAAGATTTGCCGGCTCAAGAGACAAGGCTATCGGTCACAACGGCGGTGTTGATGAGTGGATGTGGCTTGAAAACTTCCCCCCGCCCCTCCGAAATGCTGACGCTGCAACAGGCAGACCTGAATTTGTTGCGGTTGGTACAGCTGTAAACGAATCCACCGTAATCGGCGGTGCGATGACAGGCGTATTCTCCGACGAATATTCAAAGGGAAGAGGCTTCTCCGAGGTATTCGGTGAAGACTACAGCGCAGACGGAATGAGAAAGGCATATTTCTTCCGTGAACAGTCAGCTTTAGCTCTCCAGGCAGCTCCCGAATTTATAATGATTGGCGGATGGAACGAATGGACAGCTGTAAGAGACGCTACATAAAACGGCTTCCCCAACGCCTTCGTTGATACCTACGACTATGAAAACAGCCGTGACTTTGAGCCTAATGACGGTCCTTTGAAGGACGACTATTATATGCTCTTGGCTGATATGATAAGAAAGTTTAAGGGCGCAAGAAAGGCTCCCGTAGCTTCCGGTATGACAACAATTGATGTATCCGGCGATGCTTCCCAGTGGGTAAATGTTGGTCCCGCTTTCATAAATGCATATCAGGATTATGAACGTGACGGCGACGGTATAGGTAAACCCGGAACAGGCGAACCCTATCACTATACCACAACAGTTGCAAATGCCATAAAGGGTGCAAAGGTTTCCTTTGATGCTGAAAACATCTACTTTATGGTTGAAACCGAAAAGGAAATAAAGAAGGATGTAAAAGGCTTCCTTACTCTTTACATAAATGCTGACAGAAACCGTGCAACAGGATGGGAAGGCTATGACTATGCCGTAAACCTTGACGGAATCGGAAAGCTTTCCGCATTTAACGGTAATGATTTTGCAACTACCGTAAAAGCTGATGTTACCTATGGTATAAAGGGCAATATGCTCCAGCTTGCAATAAAGAGAAGCGACATAGCTGAAGCGGGAACTGTTGACCTTGAATTTAAGTGGACAGACTCTGTTTTAGCAGAAGGCAATTTATTAAATCTTTACAAGGACGGAAGCGTTGCTCCCTACGGAAGATTTAATTATCTCTACACAGAAATCGAGCAGACTGCATTAACTGATACCCAGAGAAACGAGATGTATCAGACATCCACCTCCGTAATCAAGGCAGGAAGCCCGAAGATGATTGCAAACGGCGGTAAGATGTATGTTTACGAGGGCGATATAAGAGTTGCTCCCTTTGAAGAAAACGGAACACTCTATGTTCCCGAGCAAGCGTATAACGAAATTATGGAATACGGCAGAAGCAAAACAGAATATAACAGCTTCTACAATTTGTTCTTTACACATCATTATGATATGAACGACGAGCTTACAGAGGTTACCGACTACACCTGGACATACTCCGCTCTTGATTCTACAGAGGTAAGAGTAAACGGTGAGCTTTCCGCTCTTTCTGCCCCCGTTAAGTATGTAAACGGAATATTCTATATTCCCGTATCCTTAATCGCAGAATGCTACGGCTGGGAAGTTAAGAGCCTCGGTGACGGCATATACACAGTAAGTAAGACGGGCGCTGATATGGCAACTGTAAATGTCGTACTCGGTCATCTTAACTAAGGGAGGTGCTTATTATGAAGAAAATATTTTCAATGATTCTTTGCCTTATGATGGCACTTTCACTCATTATGACAGTAAGCGCCGAAAGTGAAATTCCTTTTAGCGAAAACTGGAAAATGACAGTATCAAGCTATCACGTCGAAGGCACTACCATAGAAAAGGCTTTTGACGATGATATAAACACTCACTGGCATTCAAGATACACCGTTAAGGACGGAGATGTGGCAAGCCACGAAAATCCTCCTTTTGAAATTAAAATTGATTTCGGTGAAACACTTGATGTATCGGGCTGGCGCTACACTCCCAGAACCGATAACGGTACGGGTACTGTTACCGCATATACTATTTATGCCACAAAAGACGGCGAAAAGTATGTAAAAATTTATGATGGCAAGTTTGATTATATCGGCGGTGCCGACGTTGTACGTGAGCCTTCCACAGCTTCATGGGGAAGCTACGATATGTCGGGAATCATAATTTATGTTACCGAAGGTCTCGGTGGCTACGGAACAGCTGCCGAAATCGACTTCCTTACAGGAACAAGCGGAACAGCCTTGACGAACGGTGAAGAATATACCGGTATTCCCGAAGAGGAAAGCCCCGAAAACGGTTATATCCCCGGAACAGAGCTTGCAAATGAAGGATGGGATATTGCCGCATCCAGCCAGCTTGACGGAAACCCCATAACCCGTGCGTTTGACGGCGGAGATGCAAGCTACTGGCATTCCCATTATGACGTTGTTGACGGTGAACCCGTAAGCACAGACCAATATCCCTTTACTGTTACCGTAACCTTCCCCGAAACGACAAAGGTATCCGGCTGGTTATATTATCCCAGAACGGACAATGCAACAGGCGTATTCTTAAACTACACAATCCAGGGTTCAACAGACGGAACCACTTTTAAGGATATATACACAGGAAGCTTTGACTATCTTGAGCCTATGGCAACAAACTTCAAGCCCTCCGGTGCATCCTGGGGCGATACCGAAGTTAAGGCTATAAAAATCCTTGCAACCAAAACAAGAGGCGACAAGTATGCAACTGCCTGCGAAATCAAGTTCTTTACCGGCGGTGAAAAGGTAGAAGCGTCAAAGCCTGCCGATAAGCCTGCTTCATCAGGCGGTTCGGGAAGCGGTTCTGCTGCAGGAAGAATAAGCTCCACAGGTCATAAGCTCCTTCCCAAAACAGGATGGAAGCTTACCGTAAACTCCGACCACGGCGGCTCTTCCATAGGCAAAGCTCTTGACGGAGATCTTAATACCTATTGGCATTCCAATTACACTAACGACGGACCTACGATTACTGGTCACGACAATCCTCCTTACTATCTTGATCTTACACTTCCCGAAGTAACAGAAATTTCAGGTGTTGTGCTTGTTCCGAGACAGGATGGTAAAAACGGACTTTTCTACAATGCAAACCTCTTTGTGTCCGAGTCTGACGACGGGGAATATTTCCTCTTAAAGGAAGATCTTACTTTTGCAGACAGCATTACTGACAGAGAAGTTGTGCTTGTTTCAAATCTTAAGGTTAAGAGAGTAAGAGTTGAAGTTACTGCATCACGCGGAGGATACGGATGCCTTGCAGAATTTGACCTTATTGAGAAAAAAGATGAATTAAGCACCGTTACTTATGAAGAATATGATGCACAGGACAGACTTTACGGAAAGTATGAAGTTGACAGAAACTTATTCAATGTTGAGTATGACGGTGTAAACTGGGCAGACCATACTCCTCAGACTGCATTTGACGGTGTTGATACAACATTCTGGCAGACTGATGCTGTTGAAAAGGACACAACCGTAAGCCTTAAGGTTGATATGCAGAAGATAATAGGCGTAAAGGAAATTGCATACATTCCCAGACAGACAGATGACTGCCACGGATGCTGGCTCGGTGTAAACATCTGGGCAAGTGCCGACGGAAAAGACTGGGAACTTGTTATGGAAAGCGATGACTTAAAACAGGATCTTACCACAAAGACCTTTACCTTTGACGAAGAAATTTATGTAAGATATTTCGAGTTTGAAATATATGACTATTTCGCAGCAAGAGTTTCTGCTGCTGAAATAAAATTCTTCCAGTCAAGAACTGCAAAGGATAAATTGGGCGAAGCAGAAAACGAAGAATATGTCCTTAAGATAGGCTCAAAGGAAATTTCCTATAAAACTCCCGCAGGTGAAGGAACAGCTACAATAGACGTTGCTCCTTACATTGTAAACGGCTCTACTTTAATCCCCTTAAGAGGGCTTGTTGAGCTTATGGGTGCCGAAATTACATGGGATGGTAATACGCAGACAATAGGACTTGACAACGACGTATATGAGATTACACTTCAGATATGCAATAAGCTTGTATATGTAAAGGATCCCAAATACGGAAATGTTAAGTATACACTTCGTAACTTCCCCGTAATTACGGAAAACCGCACATTTATCCCTGTAAGATTTGTATCCGAACAGCTTGGATATGAAGTTAAATGGGACGGCGAAACTCAAGAGATCACTATTACAAAAGAAATATAACACTGATTCAGGCGACAAAGCGAAAGCTTTGTCGCTTGTTTTGTTATGCACCGAAATAAAAGCCGTTCCCTGCAAATGCACCATTATATGGAGGTCTCTCCGACTTCCCTGTCATCCTGAGGGCTTTGCCCGAAGAATCTCTTGATATACACGAAACTGAAGAAGGAGGCTGTCGAGGGATTCTTCGCTTCGGGATTTCGAACCAAAATCCCTACGGCTCAGAATGACAGGAGGGGGGCATGGAATG
>JAZRHF010000027.1:0-3487 GCA_045644565.1 Clostridia bacterium
TCCGAAGGCACTGCTCAAAACCTTTTTCGGACATAGTGAGATGCCCGAAAGATTGCATTATGCTCTGACAGTTTCTGTAAGCAAAACTTTGGTAAACTGTTTTGGTGTGCTTGAAATTTTTATTGGAGTGTAGTATAATAAGATAAAACCTGAAAAAGGAGAATCAACTAATGAGCAGATGCGAGCAACTTCGTCCCAATTTTTATGGTTGCGAATTATATTACGGAAAAATTGATATGAATAAAACGCACGGAACTGCTTGTTTTTTTCTCGTCAATCATAAAGCGGATAAGGAATTTATAAAAAAGCAAGCCCTGCAGCTTATTGTTGCAGGTTGCAAAAGTTGTGAGCTTTTCGGGAAGTATTCAGAAGAATGGCATTTAGCGTTTGATTTAGCAGGTATTTCAGTTAATCCGGATTCTGATGAAGAATCTGTTGCTGTTACGGTAAGTCACCAAACTCTTGAAGAATTTGTGGATTCATTAAATGAATGGCTATCTTGCAGAAGCGTTGTTCCGTATGATTTCTACTTAATATATGATGATCTCGATTTATATAACCAAGTGAAAATGATGTTAACATATAAAGGATAGTGATTGTATGAGTGTATGTACATTTATCGCCTCCGATAATCCGTTGAAAGCGGTAGCTCCGTCAAAGGATTATCCGATAAGTATAAATATTGATAATGGTACAATAAATGATGGAGGTGCAGATGATAACTATTTTCTGAATAACTTTGCTGATGTTGAAAACTATACCGATAAGAAATACGGCGTATGCCTGGAATGGTGTTATACCGATGGCAGAGCAAAGCAACTTATCGGATATATAAAAGCAGCATTGCAGATGGCAAATTCCGTAGAACTCTGGCACGTATGGTTGATGGATTATTATGAGTTTGAGGACAGACCGAAAATCCACAGACAGACAATTCCCTTTGAGAAACTTACCATAAATCATATAGCAGAGATAGATAATGCGGAGATATGGAATACTCCCGATAAAATGTATCCTGACAGACCGACATTTTATTGCTTGACAATAACAAGATAGCAACCGGTAAAATATAGTTTCCGAAACAGTAGTTCAAAAAAGTGATGAAGCAGATATGCTTAAAAAATATAAAGCATTGTTAGAGGATGGAATTATAACACAAGAAGAGTTTGAGGCAAAGAAAAAGCAATTACTGGGATTATAATATTTTGAGAACCATAAAAAAGCGTACTGAGTTTTCAGTACGCTTTTTTACGTTTGCCGAACAATAAAGGCTTTAAACGAACGTCTATGGCGTTTTTGCAGTGCAAATTCCGAAGGCACTGCTCAAATCCTGATTCTGACATAGCAGATGCCCGAAAGATTGATATAATTAAAGAAAACTGTTGAAATATGGCACAAAATGTGTTATAATCGTTTCGTTATATTTTAATAAATCTGAAAGGAAGATATAAATGGAAGGCAAAATTTTAGCAAAAGTAGGTACCTACACAGTAACAGAAAACGAAGTAAACGAAATGATAATGTCTCTTATGCAGAGAGGACAGAACTTAAACAATCCCGAAGGCAGAAAGATGGTTTTGGAACAGCTTATTGCGAACAAACTCTTTTTGCTTGATGCACAGAAAAATATGTACGAATACAATGCAGAGTTCAAAGCACAGCTTCAGAAGGTTAAGGAAGATATGCTTGTAAACTTTGCAATGGGCAAGGCTTTAGAAACTGTAAAGCCCGCAACAGATGAAGAAGTTAAAAAGTTCTTTGAAGAAAATAAGGAGCGTTTCCAGAAGGGTGAATCAGTAAACGCAAGCCACATTTTGGTTGACTCCGAAGAAAAGGCAGCAGAGCTTCTTTCTAAAATCAATGCAGGCGAAATTTCCTTTGAGGATGCGGCACGTGCGGAAAGCTCTTGTCCTTCCAAAGAAAACGGAGGAAATCTTGGCGAGTTTACCAGAGGACAGATGGTTAAGGAATTTGACGAAGCTGTATTTTCTATGGAGGTTGGCGAAATCAGAGGTCCCGTTCAGACACAGTTCGGCTTCCACCTTATAAAGCTTTGTGCTAAAAATGAAGCAAAGGCTTATGAATTTGAAGAAATCAAGGCTGAACTTTCCGATATGGCATCAAAGGACAAGCAGCAGAAGGCTTATCAGAGCAAGATAAATCAGCTTAAGATATTATATCCCGTAGATATGATGTAAGAGAGGGGCTTTGATATGAGTTCACAGACTACACTTCGTGCGGCGGTAAACGCCCGCACAATTATCCCTGCATTCAACATTCCTTACCTTCCCATGGCGGAGGCTGTAATAAAAGCTATCGTTGACGAAAATTCAGTTGCTATGGTTCAGGTTGCACGTCTTGAATGGGAAAAGTTTGAGTCCGAAAGCTTAGAGGCCGTTGCAAAGGAATATTTCAAGTATAAAAAGGACGGATACACCCTTTTGCACCTTGACCACGTTCCCGTAATTGATGAGGATATGAAAAAGGTTGACTATATGGACATTGTGAAGCGCGCACTTGACTCCGGCTATCAGTCCGTTATGGTTGACGGTTCACGCCTTCCCTTGGACGAAAATATTGCAGTTACAGCTGAAGTTGCTGCGCTTGCAAAAACCTACGGTGCAGCAGTTGAAGCAGAGCTTGGTGCGGTATCAGGTCACGAGGGTGACGGTATCGGCTTAAGCTATGAAGAGCTTTTTGCTACAAAGAAGGGTTTTACAAAGCCTGATGAAGCAAAGCGCTTTGCGAAGGAATCCGGTTGTGACTGGTTAAGCGTTGCGGCAGGAAGCTTCCACGGTGCTATTGCAGCTTCCACAAAGCACCTTAAAAAGCCCAATGCAAGACTTGATATAGACCACATCAAAACTCTTTTTGAAGCAACGGGAAATATGCCCCTTGTTCTTCACGGCGGAAGCGGAATTGAGCAGGACTATATCCTTCGTGCTATGGAATCCGGTATTGCAAAGATAAACGTAGGTACTGAAATCCGTCAGCCCTATGAATTTGCATTGGAAGAAAAGCCCGGTGATATTGCTTATGCCCAGGAAAAGGTTTATGAGCGTACACGCTGGGTAATAAGAGAGTTTTTAAGAACAACAGATAATCACGACAAGTTTCAGACCGAATAAGTAAAAATATCCGAGGAAATATCCTCGGATATTTTTTTTGCAAAACGAAAACCACGCGATAGTCGCGTGGTTCAAAAGAGGCTATTGCCGATGAAAAGAAGGAACTCTCAATAGTCTTGAACAAAAGTTTTTGTGTGTGAAAGCCTTCCCCTTGAGGGGAAGGGGGACCGCTTGCGGTGGATGAGGTGGAATAAAAGCAACGAAAAACTGAACGCTTGCTATGCAAGCTACACCTCATCAGTCACTTCGTGACAGCTTCCCCTCAAGGGGAAGCCTGCGAAAAGATAACCCATTTATGGGTAGCAAATAACAGATGCATGGCTGGCAGGCCAATAAAAAACGCACTTGTGCGTAGCCAG
>JAZRHF010000028.1:0-3288 GCA_045644565.1 Clostridia bacterium
AGAGAATTATTGCATCAGGCGAAAATGAACCTTTTATGATTATTGCAAGAGAGCAGACTAACGGTCGTGGTCGTCAGGGCAAAAGCTTTTTTTCACCAAAGGATACGGGGCTTTATATGACCGTTTGCTTTCCCATTGAAAAAGATGCAAGAGATTTTCTTTATATGACATCCGCTGCCGCAGTTTCGGTTGTAAAGGAAATACTTTCTCTTACAGGTGTCATCTGCCGTATAAAATGGGTAAATGACGTTTATCTTGACGGAAAGAAAATTTCAGGGATTTTGACAGAATCTGTTTCAGGTAAAAACCCTTACATAATCGTTGGTATAGGCATAAATTTAGCTACCGCAAATTTCCCCGACGACATAAAGGATATTGCGGGCACGCTGGCAAAAGACATTTCTCCGACTTTGATAGCCTCGGGAATTGCCTTAAGACTTAAAGCCTATTTTGACAAGGGTGCATCCTCCTTTATGGATGATTACAGAAAATTCAGTCTTGTGCTTGACGAAGAGATAACCTATATAAAAAACGGCGAAACAAACTTTGGCAAGGCAACAGAAATCCTTGATTCCGGCGCACTTTTGGTATTAAAAGATGACGGAACAGAAGAAATTTTAGATTCGGGAGAAATAAGCTTAAGGCTTAAATAAAACTATGAAAAAAATCACTCTGGGCATTTTAGCCCATGTTGACTCAGGGAAAACCACCTTGTCAGAGGCACTTTTATTTAATACAGGTGAAATAAGAAGCCTCGGAAGAGTTGACCACAAAAACACACATCTTGATACAAACGAAATGGAAAAAGACCGTGGGATAACTATTTTTTCCCATCAGGCTTACCTTTCCGTGCCTGACGGCGAAATTACCCTTCTTGATACTCCGGGGCACGTTGACTTTTCAGCCGAGGCGGAGAGAACCCTCTCGGTGCTTGACTATGCCGTTTTGCTCATAAGCGCTCCCGAAAAGGTGCAAAGTCACACCAAAACATTATGGGATTTACTTTCCCACTATTCTGTCCCTACATTTATATTCGTAAATAAGACAGACCTTGAAAACGAAGGAAAAGATGCCATTCTGTCCGACATAAAAGAAAATTTAACTCCTCTTTGTGCAGATTTTTCGGAACTCAATGAAGGGGTATTTGAAGAAATCGCAACAAATGATGATTCACTTTTTGAAGAATTTATGGAAAGCGGATCACTCTCCTCCGCCTCAATTGCTGATGCCATAGGCGGAAGAAGGCTTTTCCCCTGCTTTTTCGGTTCCGCCTTAAAAAACGACGGTGTTGACAAGCTTATTTCAGCTCTTTCCCTCTATACGAAGGAACCGCTTTATTCCGATACCTTCGGTGCAAAGGTTTATAAAATCACCGAAGATGACAAGGGACAAAGACTTACTCACATGAAAATAACAGGCGGAAGTCTTAAAGTTAAAACCGTTATAAATGAAGATAATCCGACTGAAAAAATAAACGAACTTCGAGTGTATCAGGGTGCGGGCTATAAAAGCATTCCCGAGGCTTTTCCCGGAGATATTATTGCTGCAACAGGAATAAGCTCTCTTTTATCAGGAAGCGGATTAGGTTTTGAAGAAAACTCTTCCGCTCTTTTATCCGAGCCGGTATTTACCTACACGGCAAAGCTGCCGCCCTCATCTGACCTCACCTATGCCCTGTCTGCTTTCAGAAAGCTGGAAGCAGAAGAAACCAAGCTTTCCGTTAACTTTAACGAGGACACCAGAAAGATAAATGTCAGCGTAATGGGTAAAATTCAGCTTGAGATATTAAAAAGACAGTTGTCGGAGCGTTTTTCTATTGATATAGAATTTGAAAGCTGCTCCATATATTATAAAGAAACCATCAATAACACAGTAGAAGGCGTGGGACACTTTGAGCCTCTTCGCCACTATGCCGAAGTACATCTTTTGTTAGAGCCGGGAAAACGGGGCAGCGGACTTATTTTCGATTCCAAAATAAGCGAGGATTTACTTTCCAAAAACTGGCAGAGATTAATTCTTACCCACCTTGCGGAAAAAACTCACAGAGGAGTTTTAACCGGTGCGCCCTTAACCGATGTCAAGATAACTTTAGTTAACGGAAAAGCACATCTTAAGCATACCGAGGGTGGAGACTTCCGTCAGGCAACCTACCGTGCTGTAAGGCAGGGGCTTATGCAGGCGGAAAATGTCCTTTTAGAGCCTTATTATGAGTTTGTATTAAAAGTACCCAATGCATCAACAGGCCGTGCCATGACCGATCTTGACAGAATTGGTGCTTCCTTTTCACCGCCTGAGATGTTTGACACCTTTTCGGTAATAAAAGGAAGAGGACCCGTTTCCGTTTTATCGGAATATCCCGACACAGTTACCGCCTATACCCACGGACTTGGAAGCATTTCCTTTTCCTTTGGAGGATATGATAAGTGCCTTAATCCCGATGAGGTTATCGAAGCTAAAGGTTATGTCCCCGAAAGCGACCTCCGAAACAGTCCCGATTCTGTTTTTTGCAGCGGCGGCAGTGGATTTACGGTGAAGTGGGACGAGGTATTTTCCCATATGCACCTTCCCCTTTTGTCCGACAAAAAAGAGGGCGATTTTGTACCTTTAAGTGCGCCGAGGCAGGAAAAGAAAAATTATTCCGACGAAGAGCTTATGGAAATTTTCGAGCGCACCTACGGAAAAATCAAGCGTCCCAAGGAAAACACGGAAGAAAAGGTTATGGACTACACCAAGGCTGAAAAGCCTAAAAAAGCAAGACCCTACCAAAACCTTCCCACCTATCTTTTAATTGACGGATACAATGTTATTTATTCATGGGATGATTTAAGAAAGGTTTCGGAAGACAGCTTTGATGCCGCAAGAAACCTGCTTGCAGATAAAATCTGCAACTATAATGCCATGCACGATATGAATATAATTTTAGTTTTTGATGCTTATAAGGTTAAGGGAAAGCACAGAGAAATCGAAGACTATAACGGCATTAAAATTGTTTATACCAAGGAAGCGGAAACCGCCGATTCCTATATTGAAAAAACCTCCAAGGAGCTTTCAAAGGAATACAGAGTTAAGGTTGCTACTTCAGACAATTTGGAGCAGGTAATTATCTTCGGTCACGGCGCCGTACGAATTACCGCAGATGAACTGAAAAAAGAAATCGAATATTCGGAAGGCTCAATGAGACGTTTCATTTCCGACGCTTCCGATGGCAGTGCAACATCAACAATTGAGATAAAATAGCAAAAAAGTGAGGCTTTCGGCGTCCTCACTTGGGGATGAATCGGTTTTGGC
>JAZRHF010000029.1:0-15040 GCA_045644565.1 Clostridia bacterium
TTATATGACTTTAATTCTTCGGGGATATTGACAATTTCAGAAGTATCTCCGAGCATAGCTTTAAGAACAGCATTGTTAGAAATGTTTTCAATGTTGTTCTCAAGGTCCTTATACATATTAATTTTCAAGAAAGATAACAAGCCTATGCTTGCTTCTCTAATTATACGCCAACCTTTTTCGTCAGCTATATCTTCAAGTGTTTTTAAATAATCTTCAACCGTATCTTTATCCGGATCAAAAGGCGGCAGTTCTATACCATAATCTGCCGACAGCAAATGTTGAAGCGTAGGATTAACTACAACATCATCGTCATACCTTACTAATTTGAATGGTGCATTAAGAGTTTCAACTGTCAGCGAAACGGGTACCAATATCAAAGGAGATTTAACCCAAGAGTGGTGTGAACCGTGATTTTCCTGCCATTCGATAAAGCCCAAAGATAAATAAAGTATATTTGTACCTTGCTCTTCTAATGCAAGTTTAGATTTGTTGCGTAGGTTCTTTAATGTTTTTTTGCTTTCCTGAAACGATGTAGCAACCTTTATATCGCCAAGAAGTACAGGGATAGGGCATGAAAGTCTGTCAAACAATCTCAATACAGAGTATGTGCGTATGTCAGAATCTTTATCTAATGGATATTCAAAAGTCAGTTCATTTTCGTTCTGAACATAATTTGCATACAGCTCATCAAGCCCGGGTTCAACAATTTTTAATGTTGCCCTGGCTGTTTCTCTGTAATTAATCATTTTATTTCTTTTGCCTGTATCTAAAAGCTGGCTTTTCCAGTATTCGATTTTTTTATTTTCAACAGGGTTCATGTTGCCACCTCGATTTTGCTGTTTTCTATAAAATATATGTGTAAATTAAATCATCCAAATAGGTACAATATAATTATCACTATCAACGGCAGAAAGCGTTTCTTTCATGCAAATAATTGCACCTTTACCTCTTGGAATAGATGCTTTATCTAAAAGCTTAAAAGGTCTTATAAGTTCTGTTCCGGGACTAGCAGTTCTCTTAATCTCAATAGGATGAAGCATGCCGTCACTTTCAATTACAAGGTCGATTTCATTGCTATTTGTGTCACGGTAATACCACATAAGACATTCTTTTGCATTATTGTGATACGTTTTGATAATCTCAGACACAACATAGTTTTCAAGTATTGCACCGTTAATCGCACCGTTTGCTAAAACCTCCGGTGATGAATATCTTGTAAGATATGCAACAAGTCCGGTGTCAAAGAAATACATTTTAGGAGTTTTTATTGTTCTTTTAAGCAGATTGTTTGAATACGGGCGCAAGAAAAATACAATGTCAGATTTTTCAAGAATTTTTAACCAACGCTTTGCTGTATCATTGGAAATACCAACATCTTGAGCAATATCTGAAACATTAAGCATCTGTCCTGCTCTACAAGCAGCTGAACGAATAAAATCACTAAACAGCATCGTGTCATCAATGTCGGCTATCTCTTTGACATCTCTTTCTATATAAGTTTGAAGATAACTGCTATAAAACAGATCTCTGTCTGTGTATTTTCCGCTTATATGTCCGGGCAGAGAGCCACTCCATATACGTCTGTATATTTCATTAAGATTAGCAGGCTTGTTTATTTTGCTTCGTTTCTTTATTTTCTCTAAATCAATAGAAAATGTTTCAGTTTTATCATTTCCATAGATTTCATGTTGTGAAAGTGATGGCATATGAATAATGGCTATTCTACCGGCAAGGGATTCCTGTGCAAGTTCCATAAGCTTAAATGGTTGAGAACCCGTAAGCCAAAACGAACCGGGAGCAGCACCTTTGTCTATTGCCATTTTTATATAAGAAAATAGTTCAGGGGCATATTGAACTTCATCTATTAAAACAGGTAATGAATGCATTTGCAGGAAAAGAGCCGGATCTTTTGACGCTAATTTTCTTTCTTCAATGTCATCTAACAAAACTACTTCACGATTATCATTCATAAGTTGCTTTAGTACTGTGGATTTACCAACTTGCCTTGCACCTGTTATCAAAATACAAGCATATTCTTTAGAAGCAGATTTAATTTTCTCCTCTAAGTCACGATTTATATATGCCATGGATATTCTCCTCTCATATTTTAATCCAATTATATTATATACTAATCGCACATAATTGTCAAGGTTAATTTACGATTGTATCGCAAATTAACCTAAAATTATTTTTTCCGATATTGTTGTTTCTATTCAAAAACATTGTAAATCATCAGATTTCTCTTGTTAGCATAATCAAAAGCCATTCTTGTTCCGCTTTTTGGTTGATAGTCTAATAAATCCCGCCTGCTGTTTTTTCGTCTTGGCGGAGCGTAATTTTCATCATAATAACATATACAATACCTACTATTATCTATCATTTCATAGTTTCGCTCTACATAAGCTGCTTTTCCTGCATCAATCATTTTTTCAGAATAATAAGTATCCTCATAGCTTTCCAACAGATATTTTTTATAACTATCATCTATATAGGGAAATTCAGCTCGCACATAGATTCTTTTTATATGCGGATATTTCTCTTTAAGTTCAGTAACTATCGTGTGGCACAAATCATCAAACTGACTTTTACTGCCAAAAAGGAAAGTATGCACTTTTTCGCTTGTAATAAGTTTTTCAATTTCACTATATAAATTTGATTTTAGTTCATCTGTTTCAGTTATTTTTCTGTGCCCGAAAAAGCAACAAGTATATAATTTCATATCTTCCATAACATCACCATAAAAATATTATAGATATACCATATATCTATTTATAACATTATAACACATGATTCTATTAAAATAAATACATAATATATTTATTTCGGAGTGATTTTATGGCTATTAAGAGTGTTTCAATAAGAATTGAGGAAGAAATGTTAAATAAAATTGCCTATGTTGCTGATTATGAAGGCAGAAGTGTTAACAGTCATGTACTTGTTTTAATCAGAGAAAACATCAAGGCATTTGAAGATGCAAACGGAGCAATCGAGGGGGATATAAATCCCGATGTAAATGTAAAACCTACTCGCAAGTAACAAGGTGTAGCTATGACGGCTACACCTTTTTGCGTTGTTTGATACTATTTACTTTCTAAAATCAATTTTCTTGCAAGTATAAACAAACTATTATCCACCGACGGAATATCTCTTGACAGAGGATCTTTCATATATTCTACATCAGGGTTAAAGTCAGGCTTTACAGATTGATAAATCCTATTTCGTGCATTGAACTCTGCTTCTGTATAGGTTATTTTTCCGTACTTATAATCTTTAATTATGGGCGCGATGACAATTTTGACTTTTTCAAGGTTATTTGCATAAAAATCAGGTCGCAAGTACATATCCCGGTATTGCCATATTGCACAGTTTGCTATATCAACAAGCTCACCATAGCTATAACCGTTTGTCTGACCATTAAGCCAAGCATTAAAGAATATGCGATTTGATTTCGCCCTCGCATCGGCATATCCCATGCCGTTCTGCACTTCGGTTAAAATATCACCAATAAAATTTTCCACCACGATAATTGCCTCGTTTGTGGCATTGCAGGGTGCCGACTCTCTCGGCACCTCTGCAGCACTTACAGAAAAAGAAGTTATTAAAACTGATACGATTGATATGATGGATATGATTGATTTTTTCATTTTGAAATACCTCCGTAAATTTAATCTTTCAGTATGATGCTGTTATCAAACAGTAAACTGTCGCACATCATCATAACTCCAAGTCTGAATCCTATTTTAAAATTTTCAACCCCGCTTGTAGCACTAATTTCATCACTTGCATTTACAAGCTCATTAAAAAGTTTCAAGTTTTCTCCATTTAAATCCTTTGACAGTTTACATTCAATGTCAGAAAAGGTTCTCACAGCTTTTTCATAAAGGAGAGGACTTCTGTTTCGATTTTCATTTGGATTGATATTACCATAATATAATTCGTCAAGAAAACTCATCTTTGCACCTCCGTTGAACATATGAATTCTCGTAATACAATTTCTTCTGCGAAATGTTTTAAGTTGTTTATTGCACCAATCCAAGCCATTTGGTCTGTTGCTTTGAGTTCTTCGTTAATCCCTTGTTTAATTGCCATATCTTTGACAATCTTATCAACCATTTCTTTTGCAGCTGTGTCAATTTCTTCAAGATAGGCAAGCCAAGTTCCTTTGAGCATTTTTGCTGAATATAGGCAAGGTCTGTTTTCTTTGATGAATATTGAGTGTAGCCTGCCGTACTTACCGATGTTGAATTTACCTTCGGGTACTTTCAGGTTTGGAATGTAGTAATCACCATCTCTCACATACTCAATTCCGTTTTCAATAATCTTTTCTTTCATAGCGTAAACGCCTCCTTTAAATTTGGTATCTTCATTTTATCAGAAGGCTTTTACTTTGACGAATGTACGGATAAAAAAAGAAAAGAGGAAAACCCATTTTACTGAGTTTTCCTCATCTTCTTACCTCGCAATGCCCGTATTTCTACTTAGTGTCCTTAAGAACACTCGGCATTCGCCCGAAGCTTTTTTTAATATTTCTTTCCCTTTAATGCATCTTCAACGCTTTCAATGGCGGCGGTGGCATCCTTGTTTTTATGACACACAATGTAAGAATAAAGTGCATCAATTATGGAAAGTGCCGCAATTCGGGAATTTAATCCCAAAATGGTATATTCCGTTTCCTTGGAGGATGTGAAAAGCGTGATATCCGATTCCTTTACAATGGGGGATTTACCCTTATTGGTAATTGACACGGTGGTTGCACCCTGCAGCTTTGCAATTTTCAATGCATCCACAATATCCTTCGATGAGCCGGAATGGGAAATGCCTATTGCAACATCACCTTCCTTTAAGTGAGAGGCGGCAATTGCCTGCATATGATTGTCCGAATAAACATATGCATCGCATCCTGCACGAAAGAATTTGTGTCCTGCATCCTGGGCAACGGGGGATGAGTTACCAAGTCCGAATATGGCAATTTTCCTTGCGGAAATTATTGCATTTGCCGCTTTATCAAGCTCACTCGGAGAGAGGGACTGCTTTGTCATTTCCAAAGACTTATATATATCGTTTGTAACCTTTTCAAAAATGTCAGAAAGTGTGTCGGTTTCAGCTACATCGTGGTTGTCAACCACATTTCCGCTTTCTCTTGCAAGTGAAATTTTAAGCTCCTGATAGCCGGATAACCCAAGCCTTCTTGCAAAGCGCACAATTGTTGCTTCACTGCTCTGGCTTTTTTCCGCAAGCTCCGTTATGGATAAAGGAAGCAATTCCGACGGGTGGGCGATTAAAAAATCTGCCACTTTTTTCTCTGATTTTCCCATTTCATCATAAAGCATCTGTATTTTAAGCATAGTTCTGTCCATATAATACCTCCAAAAAAATGAAAATAATTTTCACTTTTTAATCATTTTAACATAATGAAAACCGAAAGTCAATGAAAATTTTTTCAAAAAAGTCTTGCAATTTCAAAAAAGATGTGATAATATGTAAAATAGCAATTAATATGTATAAATTATGGAGGTATAAATCATGACAGACTTTTTATTTGACGTGATTGCGACCGAACTTGAGGACGCAGTCGGCAGAGAAAACTGTTCTACAAGAACAATCGACAAGATTTCCCACAGCGTTGACTATTTCTGGCTTTCCAGAATGTGGGCAGACCGTGGACTTCGTATGCCCGAGGGTGACTTTATCGTTGCACCCAAGGATGCAAAGGAAACATCAGCGGTATTGAAAATCGCAAACTACTACAAAATTCCCGTAACCACCTGGGGTGCCGGCGGCGGCACACAGGGCGGTGCAATTCCTGTTTGCGGCGGTATCGTACTTGATACAAAGAGAATGAACAAAATTTACGACGTAAACGAGCAGGGCATGTACATAGAATGCGGAACAGGCTCAATTTACAAGCACATTGAATGGGCGGCAAACGAAAGAGGCTATGCAACAATGCACTATCCTTCTTCTCTTACCTGCTCAACCGTAGGCGGATTTTTGGCACACCGCGGTATCGGCGTTTCTTCCACAAAGTACGGAAAGATTGACGATATGGTACTCCAGATGGAAGTTGTTCTTCCCAACGGCGACATAATTGAAACATCTCCTGCACCCAAGCATGCGGCAGGTCCCGACCTTAACCAGATTTTCATCGGATCCGAAGGTACACTTGGTGTTATGACAAAGGCACAGATGAGAATTTACGAACAGCCCGAATCCCGTCAGTTCAGAGGATTCCTCTTCCACAATATGACAGATGCATTCAATGCAGGTCGTGAGCTTCTTCAGAAGTTTAAGCCTTCCGTTATGCGTCTTTATGACGAGGCTGAAACAGCATCTCTCATAAAGAAAATTGTCGGCGTTGAAAAGAAGGGCGCATTTATGAATATCGCCATCGAAGGCGTTAAGGAGATGGCTGACCTTGAAATGAAAATCCTTCTTGAAACCTTCGGTAAATACGGTGCAGAGGACTTAGGCTCCGAATACGGCGAAAAGTGGTGGAAGGAAAAGATTACATTCTTCTATCCCGGTCATATGATGGATATTCCCCAGTGCTTCGGTACTATGGATACAATCGCACCTTATGATAAAATTGAAAAGATTTACTGGGAAATGAAGAAAGCTATCGAAACAAACTTCCCCCAGGCTAAATTTATCGCTCACTTCTCCCACTGGTATGAATGGGGCTGCATGATTTACGACCGCTTTATCGTTGACGGTAAGGACGTTCCGAAAGATCCTCACGAAGCATTCAGACTTCATCAGGCAATCTGGAACTGCGGCGTAAGAACAGCTCTTGCCATCGGCGGTGTTGTAAACGACCTCCCCGGCGTAGGCTTCAAGTTTGGCCGTCTTATGAAGGAACAGTACGGTCCCGCTATGCAGGTATTTGAAGGAATTAAGAAGCAGCTTGACCCCAACGGCATCATGAATCCGTTCAAGCTCGGCTTATAATAGGAGGTAAGGTTATGCAGTTTTCAAATAAAGCTAAAGAACATATTGATTCCTGCCGTTTCTGCTGGATGTGCCATCATGTTTGCCCCATCGGAAATGCAACAGGTCTTGAAAGAAACACAGCAAGAGCAAGAGCACTTGGTCTTTCCATGGTTGCAAGAGAAGCTATTGAATATTCCGACGACATTATAAATAACGTATACGAATGTTCTCTTTGCGGCGGATGTATGAAGGACTGTGTTACAGGTTGGGATCCCGTTATGTTCACCAAGGAAGCAAGACTTGGTGCGGCACTTGACGGAAAGAGTCCCGAATACATTAATAAAATGCTTGATAACCTTGATGAAACAGGCAATATCTACGGAATTGTAACAGAAAACAAAATTCCCGATTTCCCCGAAACAGACATCCTTTTCTTCATCGGTGAAGATACCCGTGCAAAGGGATGCGCAAAGGTTGCAGCTGACGTATTAAAGGCGGCAGGTGTTGAATTTACCATTCTTAAGGACGAACCTTTAAGCGGTTACTCTATGGATTTTCTTATCGGTGCAGCGGCTGAAACCAAGGCAATGATGGAAAATTGTGCAAAGACATTGAATAACTATAAAAAGGTTATCTGCTATGATCCAACTGATGCAAAGGTTATGCTTCGTGAATATAAGGAGTGGGGAATTGAAGTAACAGCAGAAGTTGTTACATACACATCTTTCCTTGCAGAATTAATCGAAAAGGGCGCACTTAAGGTAAAGAAATCAGACAAGGTGTTCACACCTCAGGATTCTCCCATCCTTGCCCGTGACTTAGAGGAAACAGAAGCAATAAGAACAATCCTTACTGCTTGCGGAAGCGTTCGTGATATGCTTCTTTCCAAAAAGGACACCGTTCTTGCAGGTAACTTAATAATGAACGAATATATGCCCGACGTTATGGCAAAGGTTGCCGAAATGAGATGGGTTAATGCTAAAAACGCAAATGCTGAAACACTTGTTACAGAGTGCTTTGCTGAATATACTCTCCTTTCCGAAAATAAAATTGACGGAATCGAACTTAAGAAGATTGAGGAGGTTGTATCAGAATGCTTGTAAGCTTTAAGGAAATGCTTGATATGGCGGAAAAGGGCAACTTTGCCATTCCCGCATTCAACGTATATAATATGGAAACAGTTATGGGTGTTATAAGAGCAGCTGAAAGACAGAATGCTCCCGTTATACTTCAGAACTATTCCCGTCTTGTTACAAACGAGGAAGGCTACTTCCTTGCTCCCATTATTCTGGCGGCTGCAGAACAGGCAAGCGTTCCCGTTTGCTATCATCTTGACCACGGCGCAAGCGAAGTTGAAGTTATGCGTTGCCTTCGCTATGGTGCAACAGGTATAATGATTGACAAATCTGCTCTTTCCATTGAAGAGAACATTGCGGCTACAAAAAATGTTGTTGAGCTTTGCTCTGCCGTTGGTGTGGAAGTAGAAGGCGAAATCGGTCACGTTGGCTCTGCGGCAAACGGCGACGAGCAGACAACCGAATACACAACAGTAGAAGAAGCTAAAACCTTCGTTGAAGGAACAGGCGTTGCCGCTCTTGCAATCGCTGTTGGTACTGCACACGGCAGATACAAAAAGGCTCCCAAGCTTGCAATTGAAAGAATTGCGGAAATTCACAAGAACGTGGACGTTGCGCTTGTTCTTCACGGCGGATCAGGCGTTCCCGATGAAGAAATCAAGGCATCCATTGCTGCAGGTATAAGAAAGATTAACTTCGGTACTGACCTTTGCTATGCATTCCTTGATCAGGTTTTTGCAACAAGCAGAGAAAAAATCGGAATTGACACCTTTATGAAGGAAGCTGTTGAAGCCGTTGCAGCTTTTGCTGATGAGAAGATAAAGCTGTTGGGAGCTGACAATAAGGCATGAGTAAGATTGTAGGAATCGGCGCAAATGTGTACGATACGCTCTACACCGTGCCAAATTATCCCAAAGAGGATACGAAAATGAAAGCAGAATCATCCGTTGCGGCAGGGGGAGGCCCCACCGCAACGGGTATAGTTGCCGCATCAAAGCTCGGTGCAGATACGGCATACATCGGAGTATTATCCGATGATGCAGGCGGATGCTTCTTGAAATCCGATATGGAAAAATATGGCGTCTCCACAAAATATGTTGACGTATTTTCAGGCTATTCCTCCTTTTCATCATGTATTTGGTTAAGCAGGGAATCAAAAAGCCGTACCTGTGTATTTTTCAGGGGCGATCTTCCTGCACTTAAGCTTGATGAAGAGAAAAAGGAAGCAATTAAAAATGCCGGAATTTTAATGGTTGACGGTAACGAAATGGCAGCGGCAATAGAAGCTGCAAAAATTGCAAATGAATCAGGCACAAAAGTGCTTTACGATGCAGGCGGTCTTTACGAGGGCGTTGAAAACTTGCTTCCCCACGCAGACATTTTAATTCCTTCCGAGGAATTTTCCCTTGGTCATACCGGAGCAAATAGTGCCGAGGAAGCCGCAAAGATACTTTTCCAAAAGTATTCCCCCGAGGTTGTGGTAATTACACAGGGCAAAAAGGGCGGTATAATGTATGACGGATGCGAGATAAAAAGCTATCCCGCAACACCTGCCAACGTTGTTGACTCAAACGGAGCAGGGGATGTTTTCCACGGCGCATTTGCCTTTGCAATAACAAAGGGCTATGACTATTATAAAGCCTGCATATTCTCAAGCGCAGTTTCTGCATTAAAGTGCGAAAAGCTTGGCGCAAGAGCAGGTGTTCCCACATTCGGTGAGGTTATAAAATATTTAAAGGAGTTGAATTTCGATGAATTTAAAGAAGAACTGGAATAAAAGATACGGAAAAAGTGAAATAATCACAAAAGAAAACAGCACCTTGAAAAAGGTTGAAATGGATATGGTTAAGCTTGCCGCAGGTGATAAAAAGGCATACAGAGAAATAAACAAGGAATATGCCCTTGTTATTTTAAGAGGTAAGTGCACCGTAGAAGGCGAAGGCTTTTCTTTTAAGGATGCAGGTAAGAGAATGGACGTTTTTGAAGGTGCGGCAACCTGCATTTATGTTCCTTCCAACACTCCTTTTACAATCGAAGGCGTGACAGAGGTTGAAATTGCAGTTTGCAAATCACCCTCCGAAGAAACCTTTGTTCCTGCAATCGTAAATCCCGAAGACGTTGTAATTAAGAACTTAGGTAAGCCCGGCTGGGAAAGAGAAGCTCACTTCATTTTAGATGAAAGAGTAAAATCCAAAATGCTCTACATCGGCGAAGCTTTTGTAAAGGGCGGACAGTGGGCAAGCTATCCTCCTCACAAGCACGACGATGACAATATGCCCAAGGAAGCTGAAACAGAAGAAATTTACTATTATGAATTCAAGAGAGCCGAAGGCTTCGGAATTCAGAAGGTTTATACAATGGAAGGTGACATCGACGAAACCTACACAGTTAAGCAGGGCGATATCGTTGAAATCCCCAGGGGTTACCATCCCTTCCATACAGCTCCCGGCTATGATAACTATTATCTCTGGATAATGGCGGGCGCTGACAGAGGCTTCTACATGACCACCGACGAGGAACACTTATGGCTGACAAAATAATTACACTTAAAAACGAATTTCTCACCGTTGATATTTCAACCAAGGGTGCTGAAATTCAGAAAATCGAAAAAGGCGGAGTTAACTATTTATGGTCAGGCGATCCTGCCGTTTGGGCGTGTAAGGCTCCCATTCTTTATCCCATCTGCGGCGGATTGAAGGATGATAAGTTTACCTATGCAGGCAAGGAATATACTATGCCCAAGCACGGCTTTGCAAAGCTTTCTGAATTTGACATTGAAGCTTCATCCGATACTGAGGCTGTGTTTAAGTATGCAGGAAACGAAGAACACGACAAGGAATTTCCTTTTATGCATGAATTCAGAGTAAAGTATTTCCTTGACGGTGCTTCTTTAAGAGTAACATACCATGTTACAAATAAGGATGATAAGACAATGTATTTCTCCGTTGGTGCTCATGAAGGATATAGCACAAAGGGCGGAATTGAAGATTACAGCATTGTTTTCGACAAGGAAGAAACCCTTGACAGCTATATTTTAGACGGAAACCTTCTTGAATATAATACTTTAAGAATTATGGAAAACTCTAAGGTATTACCCTTAAAATATGACTTTTTCAAGGTTGATGCCATTGTTTTCAAGCACATCAATTCAAGAAAGGTAACATTAAAGCATAATTTATCAGATTATGCCTTAAGCGTGGAATTCCCCGGTCACGACTTTTTCGTGCTCTGGACAAAGCCCGGCGCAGAATATATCTGCATAGAGCCCTGGTGCGGTGTTCAGGATCCCGTTGATTCAGATTACAATATCATCAATAAAGAGGGTATCGTAAGTCTTGACGCAGGAAAGGTTTTCGAAGCTACACACATAATTACTGTGGAGAACTAAATATTACAGGGGTTGTAGGTTTACAACCCCTGTTTGCGAAATGAGTGATTTTATGAAATATGTACTTGGTATAGACTTCGGCGGTGGTGCTTCAAAAGCAACATTGCTTGGAAGCGACGGGAAAATTTATGCCGAAGCAACCTATGAATATCCTACTTTATATCCGAAAAGCGGATGGACGGAGCAGAATCCTGATGACTGGTATGAGGCTACAAAGGCAAATATCAAAGCTGTGCTTGAAAAAAGCAAGGTTAATCCTTCTGATATTGAGGCAATAAGCTTAGATGCCGCAACCCACACCGCAGTTTTGATGGATGAGGACTTTAACGTACTTCGCCCCTCTATTTACTGGACAGATACAAGAAGCATCGGCGAGGTTAATTACTTAAAAGAAAAAATGGGTGATTTCATCCTTGAAAAAGCCCTTCATAAGGTTGATACAATATGGACACTTCCCGAACTTCTGTGGGTTAAAAATAACGAGCCTGACTTATGGAAGAAAACGAAGAAAATCGTTTTTGCAAAGGACTATGTACGCCATCAGTTAACGGGTGACTATGTAACCGACGTTATTGAAGCTGAGGGAAGTATGTTCTTTGACTTTGGGAAAATGGACTACTCAGAAGAGCTTTTGTCAGAGCTTTCTTTAGATAAGTCAATGATGCCCGCACTTTGCAAACCTTCCGACATTGTGGGAAAAATTACAAAGAAGGCGGCATGTGAAACAGGACTTACGGAAGGAACTCCCGTTTTGTGCGGTACTACCGACACAGTTATGGAAGTTTTTGCATCCGGAGCAACTGAAAAGGGAAATATGACCATAAAGCTTGCAACCGCAGGCAGAATCTGTGTTATTACGGATAAGGCATATCCCGATAAAAATCTCATAAACTATTCTCATGTAATTGACGGTCTCTGGTATCCCGGTACGGCTACAAAGTCCTGTGCGGCATCCTATCGCTGGTATCGTGATACATTCAATGAAGACTATAAGGTTTTGGACGAAGGTGCAGAAAAAATCGCCCCCGGTGCAGAAGGTCTTATGTTCCATCCCTACCTTAACGGTGAGCTTACTCCCTATGGAGATCCCTCCCTTTGCGGAAGCTTTATCGGCGTGAGGGCAGGACACACGAAAGCACATTTTACACGTGCGGTGTTGGAGGGTGTATCCATGTCCATACTTGACTGTATGACAGCTCTTTCCGAAATAGGTATTGAACATGATAAAGAAGCGGTTATAATAGGCGGTGGCGGAAAAAGCCCCCTCTGGCGTCAGATAACGGCAGATATGCTGGGAATAACCTTAGTTAAGAAAAAATACAGCGATTCTTCCTTCGGCAGTGCAATGCTTGCGGGTATTGCATCGGGATTCTGGAAAAATGCAAAAGAAGCGGTTACATTTTGTAACGAAGCAGAATCCTTGACAAAGCCGAACCTTGAAAATACTGCCATCTATGCAGAGCAGTTTAAGAAGTATAAGGCTGTGCACGACGCTTTAGCTCCCATCTACCACGGAGAATACTGATATGAAAATTGCAGTATGCTTAAAAGTGGTAAAAGGGGAGATAAACCCCTTTGATGCATCGGCTTTAGAATGTGCATTAAGACTTTCTTCCGATGTTACGGTTGTAAGTATGTGTCCTCCTTCGGCAAAGGAAGTGCTTTTGCCTCTTACCCGTCTCGGTGCAAAGGTTGTTCTTTTATCGGACAGTATATATGCAGGAAGCGATACATTGGCAACAAGTCACATATTAAAATGTGCTCTGGAAAAGCTTGATTTTGACCTTATAATTTGCGGCAGACAGACAGTTGACGGTGATACTGCCCAGGTTGGTCCTTGTCTTTCTGCAATGCTTAATATTCCCGTAATTACAAACGTAATGGAAATCGTTACTGTAAACGAAAAAATTTCCTGCAACACGAGAATGGGCTTTGAGGAAGCCATACTTCCTTGTTTAATCACCGTTGAAAGAATAGCGGAACTTCGTTTTCCTTCAATCCGTTCAAAGCTTTCTGAGGTTACGGTATGGGATAACTCTGTTGTTTTGGCAGATAAGGAAAAATGTGGACTTACAGGCTCTCCCACAAAGGTCGTTAAGGTATTTCAAAGCGAAGAAAAAATAAGGCGTTGCCAATTTATTGACAAGGAAGAATTTTTGCCTCTGATAAAAAGGCTTTCCGAGGAAGAAAACGAAAGAGAAGAAATTAAGGAATCAAAAGTAAAGCTTCCCTTAATCCATGTGGTGGGAAAAGAAGTTTTGGATGTGGCGAAAAAACTTGCATCGGAAGTGGTCGAAATCCCTGAGGGCAGTCCTTCTGAAATTGCAGGATTCATAAAAAAGGAAGATGCAAAGGTGGTTCTCTGGAATGCAGACCTTTGGGGAAGAAGAACAGCTCCCATAGTTTCAGCACTCCTTATGACAGGTCTTTGTGCCGATTGTACAAGCCTTGAAACCGACGGTGAAAAGCTTTACATGTATCGCCCTGCCATGAGCGGTGATGTTTATGCTAAAATCGAATGCAGAACTTATCCCCAAATGGCAACGGTAAGATGCGAGGTTGAAAGCTCCGATGTGGTTTTATCCATGGGAAAGGGTGCAAAGGATTATATTGAAAAAATCCATGAATTTGCAGGAAAAATCGGTGCCGAATTGGCTGCAAGTCGCGGTCTTGTTGATATGAATAAGGCTCCCTATGAGCATCAGGTGGGATTGACGGGCAAAAAGGTTTCTCCCAAGGTTTATGTGGCACTCGGCATTTCAGGTGCGGCGCATCATACCTGCGGTATTGAGGGCGCAAAATATGTAATTGCCGTAAATAAAGATAAGGATGCAAGAATTTTCGATTATGCGGATTTTGGCATACTTTCGGATATCGGAGATATTTTTCCCGAATAATAATGCTTAAAAGGTATTGACATAACATCCTCTTTGGTATAAAATTATCATATATAAAATGATAAGGAGAATTGATATGGCAGATATAGAAAAGAATGAAATTCCCGAAGAAAACATAATTGTTTTGTTTGATGAAGAAGAAAATAAGGACATTCCCTGCGAATGGCTTGACAGTGTTGAATACGAAGGCAAGCAGTATGCGGTAGTTATTCCCATCGATGATACCGACGGAACTGTTTTAATTATGGAAATGATTCCCGATGACGAGTCCGACGATGAAGAATCCTGGCTCTTTGCCGGTGTTGAAGACAGCGACGTATTAAACAAGGTATACGAAATCTTCAAGGACAACAATTTAGACGAATTCGACTTTGAATAATTTAAGTAAAAGTCGCATATAATTATGTCAGACCCCTGCGGCTCTCGAGTGAGTACGTGTCTATTTAAACCAACACATTATTTAAGGGAAATCCTGAATTATCTGTGGCGTGCAAGCCTGCTACGGGTAGGAAGCCCAGGAGCAGATGTAGGATTACCCACCTGCGAGAGCAGGTTTGAATAAGCGTACAAGACGGTTCATGCGGGGCAATATAAAAATTAAACGAAGGCGAACGGCGCCCTCACTTAGGGATTATTCGTTTCAAAAGCATAATTTTGGCACATAACTGTGTTAAAAATCCCCCATATCCGTCAGGATAATGGGGGATTTTTGCCTTGTTCTGCACTCAAAATAATGTTTTTGAAATGCT
>JAZRHF010000030.1:0-6405 GCA_045644565.1 Clostridia bacterium
GCTTGAAAAACGAAGTCAGTATATTACTTAAAAAAATTTAATTTATTTTACCATAAAGGTCTTTTTTTTGTGCTGTCCGTACAAATTGGGGCACAACAAAACGTCGGAACTTTTTTATTTTATAAACTTTTTATAACCCTTTCCGTAGCGAAGAGCTTTGGAAACTCTGCTTAAGGTTGCAGAGGAAATATCCGTCTCATCAATTACCTGATTATAGGTTTTCCCTTCTGCCAGAAGACGAGCCGCACGGATTCTCTGAGCCATTTTTTCAATTTCCTGCTTTGTGCACAAATCTTCAAAAAGCTCCATGCATTCTTCATCTGTTCCTACTTTTGTAATTACGGAAAAAAGATCATTTATCATGTCTTCGGTAATTTTAACTTCTTTCAACAAAATCACCTCTAAAAGTTTTCGAGAGACTTATTTAAGAAAGCCTTTGTTTTTTCAGATTTCGGATTGTCAAACACTTCTTCCGGAGTTCCGGCTTCTTCGATAACGCCGTCTGCCATAAATATCACTTTATCGGATACATTTTTAGCAAACTCCATCTCGTGAGTTACAACAATCATGGTACTGTCGGAATCCTTAAGGCCTTTTATAACCTTTAACACCTCGCCCGTAAGCTCAGGGTCAAGGGCACTTGTAGGTTCATCAAAGCAAAGAATATCGGGATTCATGCATAAAGCTCTCGCAATAGCAACTCTCTGCTGCTGACCGCCGGATAACTGACAGGGATAGTTTTCTATTTTATCAGAAAGACCAACTCTTTCAATTAACGCCTTTGCCTTTGCCTCAATTTCTTCATTTGTTCCTTTTTTCAAAAGTTTCGGTGCCAAAGTCACATTTTCAAGCACATTGTACTGGGGAAACAAATTGAAGTTCTGGAACACCATTCCGAAATGAAGGCGTTTTTCACGAAGCTCGGCTTCCTTTAAGTTTTTTCTGTCTTCTCCGTTATAAATTTCTTCCCCGTTTATGGAAATACTGCCTTCTTCCGAAAATTCAAGGAAGTTAAGGCATCGAAGCAAAGTGGTTTTTCCGCTTCCGGATGCGCCGATAATGGATAAAACTTCGCCTTTTTCAAGTGAAAAGCTGATGCCTTTTAATACTTCGGTTTTGCCGAAGCTCTTTTTGATATTTTTTACTTCAAGCATCTTTTTCACCCCTTATAATAATCAAGTTTCTTTTCAATAAATCCAAAGAGCAACGTTAAAATCCCGCAAACCGCCAGATAAAACGCGCCGGAATAGAACAAGGGCCATATGATATGCTCACTGTTCATGAAACGCTTTGCATTCCAGGTGATTTCGTAAATCATAATAGTATTTGCAAGTGCCGTATCCTTAACCAGAGTAAGAAATTCGTTGCTCATGGGAGGAAGAATATGCTTTACCACCTGCATTAATACAATTTTGAAAAATACCTGTGTCTTGGTAAGACCCAAAACCGCACCCGCTTCATACTGTCCTTTGGGAATCGACTCAATGCCGCCTCGGAATATTTCGGAAAAATAGCAGGCATAGTTGATTACAAAGGCAATCATAACAGCCAAAAACAAGTCCATTCCCTTTATATCAAACATAAGACCGGGACCGAATGCAAATACAAAAAGCTGAAGCATTAAAGGCGTGCCTCTGATTATCCATATAAAGGTTTTCACAGGCCATTTTATAACCGCTATTTTGCTCATGGATCCGAAAGCTATTATAAGACCTAAGGGAAGTGCCATTAAAAGCGTAAGCCCGAATATTTTAAGGGTTGTCCCCAAGCCTTCAAGAAGGCTCATTGTTACTGTAACAAACATAATATCAATGCCTTTTCTTTCATAATTAAGTAAAAGGCAGATTAAATCTGCCTTTTACCAAAACTTTTATGTACTTACCTATTAAAGAGCAAGGTTAAGAGCATACTTTTCAGCAAGTGCATCAAGTGTACCGTCTGCCTTGAGTTCATCAATTGCAGCGTCAACTGCTGCTGTAAGAGCAGATTCAAGCTTGAAGCCGATGCCGTATTCTTCAGTTGTAAGTTCGATTGAGTAGCCGAGTTCTGCAAAGCTTGTTCCTTCAGCTGTCATAGCCTTTGCCATTGTGATGTCGATTACGCAAGCGTCAGCCTGTCCGCCGATAACTGCAAGAAGTGCATCTGTCTGTGCAGCAACAGGAGCGTAGTTTTCGTCTAAACCTGCATCCTTTATAGCAGCTTCGCCGGCAGATCCTGCTTCTGCAGCAAACTTAAGACCCTTAAGGCTTTCAGCATCTGCATAGTTTTCGATAACATCCTTCTTCATAACAACTACCTGAGCGTTCTTTACATATGCTTTGGAAACGTCACAGTTCTTCTTAACTTCTTCAGAAATTGTCATTCCGTTCCAGATACAGTCGATCTGACCTGCATCAAGAGTAACGAACTTTGTATCCCAGTTGATTTCAACGAAATCTGCTTCTACGCCGAGCTTTTCGCAAACAGCTAAAGCAAATTCTGTATCAAAGCCTGTGAATTCTTCGCCGTCATAGTAGTTCATGGGTTCATAAATTGTGTAACCGATTGTAAGTTTGCCGTCTGCGATTTCTGCAACAGCGCCCTCTTCAACGGGAGCCTTTGCACAAGCTGCTAAAGCTACAACCATTACAAGTGCTAACATAAGTGCCAATAATTTTTTCATTTTAATACATCCTTTCTGTTCAGGCTTTTTGCCTGTCGATGTACCTATTATACTTTATCAAGCTAAAGTTGTAAAGTGTTTTTTTGTTTTTTTGCGAAAATTATTAAAAACCAACAAAAAAACAGCCCGATTTTCGGGCTGTTTTAGTCTTATTTCATATGCACATCCATCTGAGGGAAGGGAATTTCAATATTTTCTTTATTAAATTCTTTTATAATTGCTTCGTTGATTGCAAAATATACATTCCAGTATTCCGATGCGTCGCACCATACTCTTAAAACAAAATTGATGGAGCTGTCCATATATCCTTTAAGTCCTACGAAAGGTGCAGGCTCTCTGTGTACGTTTTCAAAAGAAAGGGCAATATCTGTAAGAACCTTTTTCACCTTTTCGGGATCGGATGAATAGCCTACGCCGATTTCAAAATCCACACGGCGCTTGTCCGTATCGGAATAGTTTGTAAGATTTTGATTTGAAAGTCCGCCGTTGGGAAGGATAACCGTTTTCATATCGGGAGTTTTAAGCTTTGTATAAAATATTCCGATGTCGGTAACAGTTCCGGATAAGCTTCCCGTGTCTATATAATCCCCCACAGAGAAAGGCTTGAATATAACAATCATAATTCCTCCGGCAAGGTTAGACAAGCTTCCCTGAAGTGATAAGCCCACTGCAACTGCCGCAGAACCCAGCACCGTTATAACCGACGTCATGGGAAGTCCGAGATAGCCTGCCACCGTAATCAGCAGAACTATTTTAAGCACAATGTTAAGAAAGCTTACCAGAAAGCTTTTTATGCTCGCGTCAATATGTGTAATTTTTTCTTCCTTCGATATTGCCTTTGTAAGAACCTTTATAAGCTTAAAGCCTACTAAAAGCACTATCAAAGCAATTACGATTTTGATTCCTGCCGTTGTACAAAAGGCAACAAGTGAGTTAAACAGCGTTTTGAAATCCAACATTTTATTTTCTCCTTTGCATTTTTATATTGATTTATTTTATATTATATGGTATCATATTACCATATAATATACGAAAGAGGGTATAATAGTGAAAAATTTCTTTAATGATTTTAAGACCTTTATCACAAAAGGCAACATCTTCGATATGGCTGTCGGCGTTGTAATAGGCGGTGCATTCGGAAAAATCGTTACATCTTTAGTAAACGACATCATCACACCTTTAATCAGTATGCTTACAGGCAAGGTTTCTTTAACAGACCTTAAGGCAGTTTTAAGACCTGAAGAGCTTTCTGCAGAAGGCGAAGTTTTAGTTGCCGAAGTAGCTGTAAAATACGGTGCGTTTTTACAGAATATAATCGACTTTTTAATCATCGCACTTTCCATCTTCATCGTAATCAAGGTTATGATGAATGCCCAGAAAAAATTAGAAGCTCTTCGTAAGAAGGAAGAAGAAGCACCTGCTCCAGAAGCTCCTGCAGAGCCTGCCGAAACAGAACTTTCCGTTCTTAAGGAAATAAGAGACAAGTTAAACGCACAGTAATTTTTTAAGCCGAGGGGAGTCGAACCCCATAAGGCTTAAAAACATAAATTTTGCGTAATACTGCAGAAAATTCTGCAAATATACGCCAGTATTATTTTTGAATTTTCTTTGTCTTCCATCAAAATTTAAAGGTTTTAAGCTCTTTCGACCTTTGAGTAAAAAACTATTCCCATCGAAGGAAAGTTTTTTGCTCAAAAATTCCTACGAGTGTCGGCATTTTGCAAAAACGCCTATACTCGTAGGAATTTTTATCGCATAAACGCAGGGAAATTTAGTGCAATTTTAATGCGGAGGACGAAGTAAGGCTGACGCCTTTCGAGGACGACAAATTGAAATTGTGCAAATTTAACAAGTTTAAGGCTTTTGGGGTTCTACTCTCCTCGGCTTAAGCACTCAGCCCAATGGCTGAGTGCTTTTTTATACTTTTACTTTACTTCCCTTTCAGGCATTTCGTCGACAAAATACCCGTTTGAAAAGGCTCTTCTTCCTCTTTCATCAACCACGGTAAAACGGAAGTACACCGCCTCTTCGGGAATCCCGAAGGTTGCACTTGTAACGGGAGCCTCCTCCGAGCGGTAGATAACCCCTGCTCTTCTTATGCCGAAGGTGCAGTAAATTCTGTCGGCAGGAGAGCATTTAATATGTACCTCGCCGTTTTCCCAGTAAAGTTCATATATTTCCGGTCCTTCGGATGCATATGTGTTACCTTCAAGAAGCGCCTTTGTTATTGTGTTATACTGAAGATTGTCCGCTTTAATCATTGTGAAAGCGTGGAATGAATCAAAAAAGTGGGAATCCGGTGCGGCATAGTTATGATTATCGTCCGCACCTATGCAGAAAATTCTTTTTCCGTTACGAAGAAAATCGTCATACTCGTGAGAATTATACTCATCCCATCCAAAGGCAAGGCAGCCGTTCATAATTTCAAAGGCGTGCATCCCGTCATAGTGGATATAGTCGTTAAAGTCCTCCATTGACCAGGTGGGATGATTGTAGGTTACGAAAAATCCTTTTTCTCTGCCGATTTTCATCATTTCGGTGATACATTCCGGGGTGTATTCTCTTTCGAAATCAGGCTCCGATTCATCAATTTTAACCAGATGCTCATACTTCGGAGCATTGCCGAAACGGTATTTTGTTTTGTGCCACATAGGCTGAGTTATATTGTCCTTATCAATTCCGATATAGCAAACGTGGCAGGTTTTATTATAGGGCTTATCGGGATTTGCCGGAGGATTTACCTCCATTTCAAAGCCGTGAAGGGCCAAAAATTTATCGTCTGTCAGTTCATCGTGAGGAATCATAATATCGTGGTCGGTATAAGCCACTACGGAATAACCCTTTTCCATATAGAGTTCTTTTACCTCTTCGGGAGTTTTCTTACCGTCGGATAAAACTGTATGACAGTGAAGATTTGCTTTATAAAAGTTGCCGCCTTCAGGCAATAAATACTTTCTCATTAAATTCACTTCTTTCATTTTATATAAAATTACTATAGCACAAAACAAAAATGCAGTCAATACGTTTTTCTTCTTGAAAAATCCATATTTCTGTGCTAAAATCCGTATATAAGGAGTTGAATTGTATGAAATTAATGATTGCATCTGACATCCACGGTTCTTTATTTTATCTTGAAAAATTACTTTCCCGCTTTGAAGAAGAAAAGCCCGACAAGCTTATCCTTTTAGGCGACATATTATATCACGGCCCGAGAAATGACCTTCCCGAAGGTTATAATCCCAAAGCCGTTATCGAAAAGCTTAACAACATAAAAGAAAACCTTTTATGTGTAAGAGGAAACTGTGACACAGAGGTTGACCAGATGGTACTTTCCTTCCCCATCTTGGCTGACTATGCCATACTCTATTATGAAGGCAAAATGATATTTGCCACCCACGGTCACAACCACAACACAAAAAATCCGCCAATGTTAAAGGAAGGAGATATTCTTCTTCACGGTCATACCCACGTGGCAATTTGTGAGAAGCAGGATTATTACACCTATATAAATCCCGGCTCTGTATCCATCCCCAAGGAAAACACCCCCCACTCCTATATGATGTTCTGTGGCGGCATCTTTATCTGGGAGGGCTTGGACGGAAAAGAATATAAAAATTTCAATATGTAAAAAGATTCCCGTGCATTGCACGGGAATCTTTTTTATACGAGGCTCTTAAAGAGTCTTAAAATTGTGATATATGCCTGTTCTCTTGTATAAGTTGCTGTGGGGTCGAATTTATTTT
>JAZRHF010000031.1:0-13774 GCA_045644565.1 Clostridia bacterium
AAAGGAAAAAGAAAATAAAACCCCGGGGATTTCGGGGGATTACGCTATCGTCTTTCTTCCCCGTCATTCTGCAAAGCCAACGGACGACGGCGTGTTTCCTTTTTCTGTCATTCTGAGGGCTTTGCCCGAAGAATCTCTCGATGCACATAAAGCTGAAGAAGGAGCGTGTCGGGAGATTCTTCGCTTCGGGATTTTGAGCAAAAATCCCTACGGCTCAGAATGACAAAGGGGGCGCATGGAATGGGCGGGGACAGAGCCCCGCCCCTACGGTTTTTAGGGGGTTACTGATTTACCCACTTGCCTAAAGGCAGGGGTGGCAAAGGGGGAACTCAGAACGGCAAAAGATGCACGTCAAAATGCTGAAAACACAACTTTTCTTTATGAATTATCCGATGATACTGCGTCTTTGGTTGTCCATGGAAAATAAAAGCTTACAAGAGAAGCCTGTTTTAATGAGGCTTCTCTTTAATTTTGTTAAATTTTAGTTGACTAAACGGTTCAAAAGATATATAATAGATGTGCTATTCATTTTTAAGGAGGATAAAGCATGAGAGCAAAAAACATTATTGCACTTCTGTTAATCGCAGCAGTTATTTTCATGATGTGTTACGTATGCCTGTTTGATGTAACCATCGGCGATTACAGATTCCCGGATGCTCTTGATTCAGAGTACGGAATTAAGCAGGGCCTTGACCTTGTGGGAGGTTCGCTTATCGAATTTAAGCCCGAAGAGGGAAATGACCCCTCGGCAGATCAGATGTCAACGGTTAACTCCATCATGAGAAACCGTCTCGACTCACAGGGCTATTATGATGCAACGGTTGCAGTTCAGGCAGACAACACCGTAAGAGTTGAAATTCCCAACGTGGATGATCCCAACGAGGCTGTTTCAATTCTCGGTTCAACAGCAAAGCTTACATTCAGAGATTATCAGGGCAAGATTCTTATGGAAGGCTCTGACGAGTATGTAAAGGATGCTCAGGGTATGTACGGACAGACTTCCGAATTTTCCGCAGCAGAGTATTATGTAACACTTACTCTTACAGATAAGGGTCGTGAAGCATTTGCAGCTGCAACAGAGGAAGTTCTTAAATACACTCAGGATAACAACAATTACATTGCAATTTATCTTGACGAAGAACCCTTCAGTCAGCCCATGGTTTCCGAAGTAATCAATTCTGATTCCTGTGTAATCACAGGCAGCTTTGACAAGGATAGTGCAGATACTCTTGCGGCACAGATCAGAAGCGGACAGCTTCCCTTCAAGCTTGAGGTTTCTCAGATTCAGAGCGTTGGTCCCACTCTCGGTGAGGCAGCTCTTTCAAAGAGCCTTGTTGCTGCAGGTATCGGTATCTTACTTGTAATCATATTCATGATTGCTCTTTACAGACTTGGCGGCGTAACTGCTGCAATCAGCCTTTGTGCATACACAGGTCTTGTTGTAATTATTCTTATCAGACTTGGTGCAACACTTACGCTTTCCGGTATTGCAGGTTTGGTTCTTTCAATCGGTATGGCGGTTGACGCTGACTGTATCATTTTTGAAAGACTTAAGGAAGAACTCAGAACAGGCAAAACTCTCGGCGCATCACTTGATGCCGCATTCAACCGTGCTATGGTTGCGATTTTCGATGCTAACATCACAACATTAATCTGTGCAGGCGTTCTTTACTTCCTCGGCACAGGTTCCATCAAGGGCTTTGCAGTAACACTCGGTGTTGGTACAGTAGTAAGCTTCTTTACAGCTATCGTACTTACCAAGGTTATCTTAAAGCTTATCATCGGTGGATTCGGAGTTAAAAAATCAATATGGTTCGGTGTGAAAGGAGGGGCTAATGATGAAACAGTTTAATTTTACAAAAATCAGTAAAATCTTTGTGATTATCTCTTTGGTCCTTATTCTTTCCGGCGTTGTGGGACTCGTTGTAAACGGCGGTCTTAACTATGGTATCGATTTTACAGGCGGTTCAAACATTCAGCTTTCCACAAAGACTGAAAGCTATGAAATCACTGCAACAACAGACGAAATTGAAGACGTTGTTTCCGAAGCTCTCGGAGGAGCGGAAGTTCAGGTTCAGTCCATGGGAACAGAAGCTCTCGTTATAAAAACCGTTGAACTTGGCGGTTATATTTCTGACGGAGAAGCTTTAGAAGGTGAAATGACTGACGTTGAAAAGGTTTTCGCGGCAATCGAAGCTAAATACGGAGTTTCCATTCCCGAAACAGAAAGAAACGTAACAACAATCAGTGCTTCCACAAGTAAGAAGATTTTGGCAGATTCTCTCTACGCTGTTGTAATTGCAGTAGTGCTTATGCTTTTATACATCACCGTAAGATTTGAATTCTTATCCGGTGCATCTGCAGTTATCGGTCTTGTTCACAACATTTTGATTATGATTGGTGCTTATGCACTCTTTAAGCTTCCCGTAAACAATTCCTTTGTTGCGGCGGTACTCACAATCGTTGGTTACTCAATCAACAACACCATCGTAATTTTCGACCGTGTTCGTGAAAATGTTAAAAAGGAAAAGGCTCTTACCTATGAAGAAATTGCAGATAAGAGCGTTAGTCAGTCCTTAGCCAGAACAATCAACAGCTCTATCACCACACTTCTTACAATCGGTATGCTCTATATTCTTGGCGTAAACTCCATAAGAGAGTTTGCACTTCCCATCATCATCGGTATCGTTGCAGGTACCTATTCTTCAATCTTCATTTGTGCACCCCTCTGGGTTAAGATGAAGGAAGGCTGGGCAAAGATGAGAAGAAAGAAAATCATGAATAAGAAAACTCCCGGTAAGAAGAAATATGTAGGAGCTCCCAAAAAAGAAGATAAGTAAGTGAAAAGCGGTTCGGCATTGCCGAACCGCTTTTTTATGGTTAAAATTCAAAGCCCTCAAGGCTTAAAAGGGATTTGCCGGCATGTCTGTCATTCAGCAAAGCCGACGGATGACGGTGTTTTTCCTTTCCTGTCATTCTGCAAAGCCAACGGACGACGGCGATTTTCCTTCCCTGTCATTCTGAGGGCATTGCCCGAAGAATCTCTTGATATGCATAAAACTGAAACAGGAGCGTGTCAAGGGATTCTTCGCTTCGGGATTTTGAGCCAAAATCCCTACGGCTCAGAATGACAGGAGGGTTGCATGGAATAGGCAATAGGGGGTGCACCCTAATCGGGCGGGGACAGAGCCCCGCCCCTACGGTTTAGGGAGAGTGAATATCGTTTGTCCTTGTGTCCATTGGTATCATCGGGTCAATGGTGAATAACTCCCACGATTTAAGAGGAGTTACGCTGATTTCGCCCCCCTTGCCTAAAGGGGGGAAGGCAAAATGAAGTTTTGCCGGGGGGATTGGTTGCAAACAAAAAAGATGTCAGGCAACGCCTGACATCTTTTACTTTTACTTTAATTCTCTTGCGCCGTCGCCGATATCGAAGATGTAGAAGGATGCTTCATAGCCGATTTTTTCCTTGTAAATCTTACCAACGGTTTCGATGAATGAATCTATGCAATCATTTTTTACAATGCTTACTGTGCATCCGCCAAAGCCTGCACCTGTCATTCTGCTTCCGATTACGCCATCCACCTTCTGTGCGGTTTCAGCCAAAGTATCAAGCTCAACGCCTGTTACTTCATATAAATCCTTTAAGGAAGCGTGGGACTGATTTAAGTACTGCCCGAAGGTAACGATATCGCCTTCCTTTAATGCCTTAACGCTCTTTAACACTCTGTCATCCTCGTAGATAACGTGAGTAACTCTGTTTTTAACAATTTCGTCCTTAATTACGTCCTTGTGAGCTTCAAACTCCTCGGGAGTAATTTCGCCTAAACAGGTTTTTTCGGGCATTACTTCGTGAAGGAGACGGAAGCCTTCTTCGCACTGGCTTCTTCTTTCGTTATATGCAGAAGCGCCAAGCTTGTGCTTTTTGTTGGTGTTGGATAAAACCAATTTGCAGTCGCCGATTTCAGCGGGAACAAGCTCAAAATCGAGTGTGTCGCACTTTAAGAACATTGCCATATTACGAACGCCGTTTGCGGATGCAAACTGATCCATAATTCCGCAGTTTACGCCAACATATTTGTTTTCCGCTCTCTGTCCGATTAAGGCAAGCTCGGTTTTGTTTGCCTCTTTACCGCCTGCTTCAGAAGAGAAGGTGGTAAAGATTTTCGCTGTTACAACTTCAATTGCGGCAGATGAGGAAAGACCGCTTCCGTGGGGTACGCTGTCTTCATATAAAAGGTCGGCACCCGTAAGTGTGTAGCCGTCTTTCATAAGCTCATCGAGTACGCCTGCCTGATAGTTACCGTAGTCAATGTCCTTATAGTCGCCGATTTTGTCAAGGTCAAGAGTAACCATATCGGGAAGGTCTGTCGCCTTGATTCTTACAATTCTGTCATCTCTTTTTCTTACTGCAACGGTGCTTTCTGCGGAAATTGCCGCAGGGAAAACATATCCTCCGTTATAGTCTGTGTGTTCACCTATTAAATTAACTCTGCCGGGAGAAGCGAAAAATCTTATTTCGCCGCCTTCGCCGTAGATTTTTTCAAACTCTTTTTTAAGAGCACATAAATCTGCCATCTGATACATTCCTTTCCGCTTTTTTTTCATCATTATATCATAAAACGGCAGAATTTACAAGTTTAAATTTCAATTATAAGCTCGCCGTTTTCGGATTTTATTTCCTTTTCCGAAAGGAATTCACCCTTTTTAAGCATGACAGCGTAGCGGGCATCATTGTAGGAAAGCTTGAGATAGTTGCCGGAAAATTCCCTGAATGTGGGAACATGTGCCTCCTTACCGATGCGGTTTTCAAGAGTGAAATCGGAATTTGCCAAAATCTTTACTCCTTTTTCATAAAGAAGAAAGGCTATATCCTTAAATTTTACCAAAGCTTCGCCCTTGCCGAGGTCGGTAAATACCATCTCTCCCTTTTCGGGGGTGCTGCCGTCTTCAAAGGTTATGTATCCTCCGCCACGGATGCCGTTACCCGAATGTCTGCATCCGTCAAACAAGGGGAGGGTTTCGTAGGTAGCGCTGTTTTCTGTGCATACGTTGTTAAGGAAGGGATCCTTTATTCCGTCGGAGAATATGTGAAGGTCGCGTACCTTTACTCCGTTTTCATCGGCATATATATTTATGCGGTAACGCTTGGTGGAATACCAAAGGGAGTTTTTGTTCTCGTCATCAAAGGCTGAATGTGCAGTAATTGCAGAGGATGGGGTGTCGTAGTAGGTTTTCTTATACCATCTGCCTGTTTCTCCTGCGGTTTCAACGGTGATTTTTCCCTCATTTTGCAGTTTTTCAAAAAGCGGGAACTGATAATTAAGCCCGTCTTTCATTTTTTCCCAGCCAAAGGAATTTTCCTGACCTGCCTGAGCATAGCCGAAGGAAAGGCAGTCGCCGTTAAAGTTTTCCTTCATGTACCAGTCAACCCATTTGGGGCTTCCTCCGCATTCGGGATAAACCGGCTCTAAAGAGATAACGTCCTGTCGGGTGTAGCTTTCTGCATTTTCATCAAGCTTGTAGTCAAACTGATAAACGGGGTCGGAGCCAAGCATTCTGAAAAGTGGTACGGGCAAACGGGAGCTTTCGTCCTGAGCGGGAACAAACACATTGTAGCGGGAGGGGTAATAGCCCTGTCCGTAATAGCCGCCCCAGAGGGTGTAGCCGTCTGTTCCGAACTGCTCCTTGCAGTTCATAAGTGCATCAATTTTGTAGCGGTCATATGCATAGTTTGCAGTGTGGGTATCAAAAAGCCAGGAGCCGAAGGTTTTGGGATAGAAGCCGAAAACCTCGTGGAATTTTTCGAAAAGTACATCGATGAGCTTTTCACGCTCTTCTTTTGTGTAGCCCACGGAAAAGCCTGTATTTGTGTGCCAGTCCCAGGAATAGCGACCGCGCCACGTAAGATTTGCCGCCTCCACATGGGGCTGAGTGATTTCATACCAAACGCCGATTTCAAACTGATTGGGGTTAAGCGCCTTTAAAAGTTCCTGATAAAAGGGCATAATTAAAGCATCATACTGAAGCAAAAAGGTTGCCTTTAAGTTGTGCTTTTTAAGAAGCGCAATCTGCTCCTTTACGGGAGTTTCCAGATCCATAGGGAGTCTCGGCTCAACAGCACGGATGAAATTTACAATGTTTACGATTTGTCGCTTCTTCATAAAAATTCTCCTTTTCAGTTTTTTGTGATTATACTTCCACCAACATAAAAAGTCAAGCGAAAACGGGGATTTGTGTTATTTAATCTAACTTTGTACGATTTTATAATTTAAAATGTACTTGTATAATTCCATGAAATGATGTATACTTATATGAAGTATTGTAAAGGGGGCTTTTCCGTGATATACGATGACGAAAAAATTGAAGAGCTTGGGATAGACGGGCTTAAACTTATCCAGTCGGACAAGCTTTTTAAATACGGCACCGATGCGGTGCTTCTTGCCCGTTTTGCCAAGGTGAAAAAGGGCGGAAGCGTTCTTGACTTTTGCACGGGAAGCGGAATAATTCCTCTCCTTATGTATGCGGAAAACAAGGAATCTACCTTCGATGCTCTTGAAATAACGGAAAAAGCCTCGGATATGGCACGTCGCAGTATGGAATTAAACAACCTTTCAGATAAAATAAAAATAACAAAGGGCGACGTAAAAAATGCCCGCGAAATATATAAAGGCAGACAGTTTGATTTAATTACCTGCAATCCTCCTTATATGGACGCAGGCGGAGGATTGGTTAATCCCGACACGGATAAGGCCTGTGCAAGGCACGAAATTTTCTGCACGCTGGAGGATGTAATAAGAGAAGCGTCGCACCTTGTTCGCCCCGGGGGATTTTTCGCAATGGTTCATCGTCCAAGGCGACTTACCGATATAATGAGCCTTATGAGAGAATATAAGTTAGAGCCGAAACGCCTTACCTTCGTTGCCGACTCTGTGGGAAAAGAGCCCGATATGATTTTAATTGAAGGGCAAAGGTGCGGCGGCAAGTTCCTTAAAACAAGCGTTATGTATTTGAAGGAGAATTAAAATGGCAGGAAAATTATACTTATGTGCAACACCCATCGGAAATTTATCCGATATAACCCTTCGCTGTTTGGAGGTTTTGGAATCGGTTGACTTAATTGCGGCGGAAGATACAAGACATACATTAAAATTACTTAATCACTTTGAAATTACAAAGCCTTTAACAAGCTATTATGAGCATAACCGCAAGGAAAAGGGCTATATGCTGGCAGATGAAATGCTTGAAGGTAAAAACACTGCCCCCGTTTCCGATGCAGGAACTCCTGCAATACGCGACCCCGGTGAGGATTTGGTTGCAATCTGCATCGAAAAAGGGATTGAGGTTGTGCCTGTTCCCGGTTGCGTTGCGGCGATAAATGCACTTATAGGAAGCGGTATGCCAACGGGCAGATTTTGCTTTGAAGGTTTCCTAAGCGTAAACAAGCAAAGCAGAAGAGAACATTTGGAAGCTATAAAAGACGAAACAAGGACTATGATTTTCTACGAAGCGCCCCACAAATTACTTGCAACGCTTAAGGATTTTGAAAAGGTGTTCGGCGGTGAACGAAAGATTTCCCTTTGCCGTGAGCTTACGAAAATCCACGAGGAATATGTGAGATTAACCGTTTCCGAAGCCATCGCAAAATATGAGGAAAATCCCCCCAAGGGCGAGTTTGTGCTTGTTTTGGCAGGTGCCGAAGAAAAAATTGAGGATTTTTCTTCTCTCTCTGTTTCCGACCACGTTTTAATGTACATAAATGAGGGTATGAGCGAAAAGGATGCAATGAAGGCGGTTGCAAAGGACAGAGGAATTAAGAAAAGCGACATTTATTCAGAGTATAAGTTAGGGAAGTGCGAATGATGGAAAAGACAAGAATGATTTTTGTACGCCACGGCGAAAGTGAAGGAAATAAGGTACATGCCTTTTTGGGACATTCCGATGCTAACCTTTCGGAAAAAGGACATCTTCAGGCTGAAAAAACGGCAGAGCATCTTAAAAATGAAAAAATTGATGCTTTTTATTCAAGCGATTTAAAAAGAGCCTATCAGACGGGCTGTCACATAGCAGGAAGACACGGATGCGCGCCCATCCCCAATGAAAATCTCCGTGAGGTTTTCGCAGGTGAGTGGGAGTGGCGTACCTTTGAAGACCTCTGCAAGGAATATCCTATAAGCTTTGGTATCTGGCGTGAGGATGTGGGAAATGCTCAGCCCGACGGAGGCGAGGCGGTTTCGCATCTTTATGACAGAGTGATTGCCGAAGTATGGAAAATTGCAAAAGAAAATATGGGCAAAACCGTTTTGATAACAAGTCACGCAACTCCCATCCGCGCCCTTCGTGCCTACTGGGAAGGGCTTGGTCACAAAGATATGAAGCTTTTCCCCTGGGCAAGTAACGCTTCTGTTTCAATAGCGGACTACTTTTCCGACGGTCACGTTGAAATGGTTTCATACAGTGATGATTCTTTTATGGGCGAAATTGCAACGGCATTACCTGAGAACGTGTGAACGTATTAATAATTTTCGCAAAAATAAAACCGCAGTGAATATCACTGCGGTTTTTTCTTACAATGCTTCAAGTTCTGTTCTTATAGCACTATCCTGGGTTGCCTTTTCGGTAAAGATTTTATTTTTATCTTCCAGTTTTTTAAATTCCTCATAATAGCGAAGTCCGAATTCTCTTAAAGCCGCCGCTGAAAAATGAAGATTATCGGGATTTGCCAAAAGGCCCTCTGCCGAAACAAAGCCCGTCATGGGAGTGTTTTTTGCATAATGGCGGAGAGAGGAATTTATTTCGGTGTAATATGTGGAGATTGGCTCATTGTAATCCTTAAGATAATCCCCAAGTCCGCCGAGCAAGAAAGGCACATCGTATAAATCAAGGTCTTTTCTTAATGATTCCATAATAACCTTCAGCTTTTCCTCATAAACCTCATGGCGACCGGGAAAGGAGTCACTTTCGCCCTGATGCCAGAGAACACCTGCTATTGTGGAGGTGCGCATAGCAAGGCGGGCGGTTAAAACCGCGTGGTCGTATAAAAGACCGCCAACGCACCACTGGTCAATGTTTGTGCCGCCGTCGGCGCAGGGGATAAGTCCCACGTCAACGCCCTTTTCCTTGTGATAGGAAAGAGCAAAGCTTTCTGAAAGGTTTACGCCGGAGGTCACTCTGTCGGGGTTTACGGGCTGATACATCTGGCGCCAGCGACCGTTTCGGAGAACTAAAAGATGCTCGTTGTGAATGGGAGCTACCTCGTTTATAAAGCCTCTGCCACCCATATTGGACTGACCGATAAGTAAAAATGAATGTATCAAAAAAATCACTCCTTATAATGGAAAGTATAGCATAAGTAAATATGTCTTGCAAGAAAATTTTTTGTGTGGTAAAATGAATCAGGAAGCCGTGTAAATATTATCGAGGTGACTTATATGAAAATGAGAGAACTTGGAAATACTAAAATAATGGTAAGTGAAATTGCCCTTGGGGGCGAGTGGCTTGAGCGTCAGACTCCCGAGGCGGTTGCAAGTGTGGTTGACCGATGCAGAGATGCCGGAATAAACTTTATCGACTGCTTTATGTCGGAGCCCAACGTTCGCTCAAACATCGGAAACGCCATAAAGAAAGACAGGGAAAACTGGGTTATTCAGGGGCATATCGGCTCTGCCTGGAGAGACGGTCAGTATGTAAGAACAAGGGATATGGAGGAAGTGAAATCGGCATTTGCCGATTTGCTTACCCGTTTTCACACCGACTATATGGATATCGGAATGATACACTTCGTTGATAAAATGGAAGACTGGGAAACTGTTTTAATCGACGGCGGGGTTTTGGACTATGCAAAGGCCCTTCGTGAAGAAGGAAGGATAAAGGTAATAGGCATTTCCACCCACAATCCCGAAATTGCACGCCTTGCGGCATTGACAGGGGAAATAAAGGTGATACTTTTCAGCTTAAACCCTGCCTATGATATGCTTCCTGCAACTGATAATATTGATGATTATTTTGTAGCCGAATATGAGGAGGGCTTATCGGGCATTGCAAAGGAAAGATCGGAGCTTTACAAGCTTTGCGAGCGTGAAGGCGTTGCCATCACGGTTATGAAGGGGCTTGGCGGAGGAAGACTGCTTGATGCAAAGCGCTCGCCCTTCGGTGTCGCATTAACTCCCGTTCAGTGCATACATTATGCGCTTACCCGTCCTTCCGTTGCCTCAATTTTGATCGGATATTCAACTCCCGAACAGGTGGACGATGCAATAAAATACGAAAATGCAACCGATGAAGAAAAGGACTATGCAACGGTGCTTGCCAATGCACCGCGCCACGCCTACACGGGCGAATGTACTTACTGCGGTCATTGCAAGCCCTGCCCCGCAAATATCGACATAGCTATGGTAAATAAGCTTTACGACCTTGCATCAATGCAGGGTGAAGTTCCTCCGACGGTGAAAGAGCATTATAGCAATCTTTCCGCCAAGGCATCCGATTGTATCGGATGTCGTGCCTGCGAGGAAAGATGCCCCTTTGGCGTTAAAATCCGAGCAAAAATGCAAAGCTGCAAAGAGCTTCTGGGATAAAATCCTTCAAAACCTTGCAGAAAGTATGCGGTGTGTTATGCAGTGAATACTTTTTAAGAGTTTTATGTTAAGGGGACAGGGGGATTGCGATTTCCCCCTTCGTCCCCTTAACAATCCCCACTACCCCTTGAAACGCTTAAGTTAGTTTGCTCTTTGTAATTGTGGCTAAAGTTAGTGTCAGTAATTTTTGGACGAGGTGTAACTATGCGAAAACTAATTATACTCAGAGGAAATTCCGGTAGTGGAAAATCCACGATTGCGAAAGAATTACAAAACAGATTCGGGGCTAATACTATGCTTATTTCGCAAGATATTGTAAGAAGAGATATGCTTAAAGTCAAAGACGGAGAAGATACACCGGCATTACCACTTATGAAAGAACTTTTAATTTACGGTCACGAGTATAGTGATATCGTTATATTAGAAGGAATTATGTATGCAGATTGGTATAAGCCTTTATTCGAATTGTCTATTAAGCTGTATGGTTCAGAAATATACGCTTTCTATTTTGATTTATCTTTTGAGGAAACTTTGAAAAGACATCAGACAAAATCAAATTGCCATGAATTTGGCGAGGAGGCAATGCGCAGGTGGTGGCGCGAAAAAGATTTTTCCGATGTGTTGAATGAAGCACCTATTACAGCAGAAAGAGATATTGATGATATTGTTCGCGATATATATAATATGGTTTCAAATACTTAAAAAAACTCCCTTGAAAAACAAACTAACTTAAGCGTTTCAAGGGGATACAGGGGTCATAGGGGGCATAAGGGGGAAATCGCAATCCCCCTTGCCCCCTATAATACATAAACTTAAATAAAAGAATCGATTTGATAAAATATTAATGAGTGTAAAAAACTTTTGGGGTAAACTTTTCGCTTATTTACAACCTTGGAGGTAACTTAAATGAAATTTATTAAATGGAAAATATTTTTTATAACGGGATTAGTTTGTCTCGTTCCCATTATTGCAGGAGTGCTTTTGTGGGATAGACTTCCCGAAGAAATTGCCATACACTTTAATATTTATAACGAGCCCGATAACTTTGCTTCAAAAGGCTTTACGGTTTTTGGACTTCCCTTGTTGATGGTTATATTTCAGTTTGTATGCTGTGCCACAAACGATTTTCAGGAGTCAATTCACGGCAAAAACGAAAAAATCACGGCGGTTACAAAGTGGATAATTCCGGTTGTGACAGTTGTTTTACAAGCTGTAACCTTCGGTTATGCATTGAAGTTGAACGTCGACATACGAATAGTGGCGGCTCTGTTAGTCGGTGCGGTTTTCATAGTTACGGGAATGTGCCTTCCCAAGCTTGGCTATGTGAAAAATATGAATGTTTCCCCGGAAAAGGCTAAAAAGATAAACCGCTTCATGGGACGTGGAACGGTTATCATGGGTATCTTATTTATAATAAGCACCTTTTTGCCTCCCCTTTATACGGTGTTTTGCTTGGGGATACTGATTCCCTTTGTCATAATCGCAGTTATCTACAGCATAAGAGAAGGGAAAAGAAAGTAATAAAAAGTCAGGGAAGCTTTTGCTTCCTTGACTTTTTTGTTTCCCTATAGTATAATACCCTTCGGTCTACTATAAAGGAGCGTTTTTATGGACATACAGTTATCTGATCACTTTAATTACAAAAAACTTTTACGTTTCGCCCTGCCTTCTGTATTTATGATGATATTTACTTCAATTTACGGAGTGGTGGACGGCTTTTTCGTTTCAAACTACGTTGGAAAAACACCCTTTGCGGCGGTTAATTTCATAATGCCGGTGCTTATGATTTTAGGTGGCCTTGGCTTTATGTTCGGTACCGGCGGAAGTGCCTTAATCGCAAGGCTCATGGGGGAGGGAGAAAAGGAAAAGGCAAACAGCGTTTTCACCCTTTTGGTTATTGCAACGATAATACTTTCAGTAGTTCTTTTAATTCCTGCAATTATTTTTCTGCCCCAAATTGCAAAGGCTCTCGGCGGAGAAGGGCAGATGCTTACCGATGCGGTGTTATACGGAAGAATTATTCTTGCGGTACTGCCCTTTTTCATGATACAGTTTGAATTTCAAAGCTTTTTCGTAACGGCGGAAAAGCCAACTTTAGGTCTCTGGTCAACTGTTGCGGCAGGTGTCTGCAACATGGTGTTTGACTTTCTTTTCATGGCAGTATTCAAATGGGGTATTGTGGGAGCCGCCATTGCAACAGCATTCAGTCAGGTGGTTGGCGGCGTTATTCCCCTTATCTATTTCGGAAGGGAAAATTCAAGCCTTTTAAGACTTACAAAAACGAAATTTGATGCTTATGCCCTTCTTAAAACCTGTACCAACGGCTCGTCGGAGCTTATGGGTAACATTTCCATGTCGATTGTATCAATGCTTTACAATCTTCAGCTTCTTAAATTTGCAGGGGAGGACGGCATTGCCGCCTATGGCGTATTGATGTATGTCAACTTAATTTTCCTTGCAATATTTATAGGCTATTCCGTTGGAACTGCGCCTATAATAAGCTATCATTTCGGAGCAGGAAACCATGAAGAGCTTAAAAGTCTCAGAAAGAAAAGCACGGTTATTATTTTAATTTCCTCTGTTGCCATGCTTATTTTAAGTGAGGCTCTGGCATACCCCCTGTCCTACATTTTCGTAAGCTATGACGAGGCTTTAATGGCAATAACCTTAAGGGGATTTTTAATTTATTCCTTCTCCTTCCTTTTTGCGGGCTTTGCCATTTTCGGATCGGGATTTTTCACCGCCTTGAACGACGGATTGACCTCGGCTGTTATTTCCTTCCTCCGAACACTTTTGTTCCAGGTTGCGGCAGTTTTAATTCTTCCCATATTCTTTGAGCTTGACGGAATCTGGGCTTCCATCGTTGTGGCGGAGATAATGGCGGTTTTAATTACTCTTATATTCATGATTGCAAAAAGAAAGAAATATAATTATTGAGAAAAATAAAAACACAGTCATCTGGCTGTGTTTTTATTATGTGTTATCTCAGTTCCTGCTCGAGGTTTTTAAATTCATCCGTATCAAAAAATTCAATCAGAGAGATATCTCATATATCAAAAGCAAATAAGGAATATTTTCTTTTTTTGTTTACAAAAACTTTTAATTGTGTTACATTAAAAAAGTAGAAAAAACACAAAATTATATGGGAAAAAATATTTACAACACCCCCGAATTATGCTAAAATATCAATGTATATC
>JAZRHF010000032.1:0-4956 GCA_045644565.1 Clostridia bacterium
TCAAGAAGAATATTGAAAGAGGTGTTACTATGAAAAATTTAGGATATTATAACGGTGAATATGGCGAAATCGAAACAATGAAAATTCCTATGAATGACAGAGTTTCTTATTTTGGTGACGGAGTGTATGATGCCACATACAGCAGAAACTATAAAATTTATGAATTAAACGAGCATATAGACAGACTGTATAACAGTGCATCAATGCTCAGAATAGAAATCGCACAGAGCAAAGAAGAAATGAAAGAAATATTAAACGAAATGGTAAGAAAGATGGATACAGGAGAAAATTTCGTTTATTGGCAGGTTACACGCGGAACAGGAAAAAGAAATCACGTGTTCCCCGAAGAAGGCAAGGCAAATTTATGGATAAATATTTTCCCTAAGGGTCTTTGCGACCAGAGCAAGAAGGTAAATGTAATTACAGAAGAAGATACACGCTTTTTCCATTGTAATATAAAAACCCTTAATCTTTTGCCCAATGTTATGGCATCCCAGAAGGCAAAAGAAAACGACTGCTTTGAAGCAATTTTCCACAGAGGAGACAGAGTAACAGAATGTGCACACAGTAATGTTCACATTATAAAGGACGGCAAGGTTAAAACAGCGCCCCTTGACAATCTTATTTTGCCCGGTATTACAAGAAAGCACCTTTTGGATATTTGCAAAAGAAAGGGTATAGAAGTTATCGAAGAAGCATTTACCTTATCAGAACTTTTCGATGCGGACGAAATTATGGTATCTTCAGCAGGTGCATTCTGCCTTGGCGTTGAAGAAATAGACGGTAAAAAAGTAGGCGGAAAAAATGCAGAACTTCTTACACTCATACAAAAAGAAATGATGAACGACTTTTTAAACGAAACCAATTAAGGTTTCGTTTTTTTATTTATGACCTAAAAATAATTTGACTGACATTTTTGGGTGTGATATAATAATTTTATACTATTTTAGGGAGATGCGAGTTTAATGAATATTATTCCGAAGATAAAAAATTATACCGAAAAAAACAGCATAAATATTTCGTTTGAATTTACCGCAGACGAAAGGCTTTCTTTAGCTGAAAAAGCTTTTAAGAGAATGGTTTTGAAGCTTTATGATGTAAGGCTTTCGGAGGGAGAAAACGGCATCAGACTTTGTTTTGATGAAACGCTTTCGAAAGATGAATATAAAATAAAGGGAGCTAATGTTTATGCATCGGATTTAGAGGGAGCGCACTATGGTCTTTCTACAATGCTTCAGCTTATTGAAAAAACAGATGATGGCTTTAGCTTAAGAAACACAGAAATAAGAGAAAAACCCGACAAGGATTTTCGAGGCTTTATGTCTGACCTTGCACGTAAATGGCACGATTTTGATATTCTCATTTCTTATGTGGATTTGTGCTATCTTAATAAAATTAAATATCTTCAGCTTCATTTTACGGATAATCAGTTATGGACATTACCTCTTAAGTCTTTTCCCGATGCGGCAACCAAGGAAAGATGCTATAAAAAAGAAGAAATTGATTATCTTGTAGAATACGCAAATGAGGCAGGAGTGGAGCTTATCCCCGAATTTGAAGGGATAGGCCACTCAAAAGAACTTATAAAAAACTGTCCCGATGCTTTCGGAAACCGGTTTGATGAAGAAATTGATGAAGATAATCCCCTTACCGGTGCCAATATGGGCAGGGTTGATAACATAATGTGCCTCGGAAAGCCGGGGATATTTGAAAATATTCGTAAAATGCTTACGGAAATTGCTGAAATATTCAAATATTCAAAATACATTCACGTCGGATGCGACGAAGCAAAGCACGAAAACTGGAACCATTGTTCTTTGTGCCGTGACTATATGAAAAGACAAAATCTTTCAAGCACGAAAGCAGCATACACCCATTTTGCTGAAAAGATAATTGATATATGTATATCTCTCGGAAGAACGCCCATTGTATGGGAAGGCTTTCCCTATGAAGGAACGGAAAATATCTCTCGTGACTGTATTGTGGTTTCCTGGGAAAATGTGTATCAGACAGGCCCCGAACTTTTGGAATCCGGCTTCAAAGTGATAAACGCTTCCTGGTCTCCTATGTATATAGTTCCGCCCAAAACAAAGGAATCCCTCCGTATAAAAAGAGACTGGACGGTTGTGGGAGATAACTGGAATGTGTACGAAGTACAGCATTGGGCAAGTGGTTCGAAAGCCTATGGCGGACTTGATTTGACACCTCGCGAAAATGTCCTTGGCGGTATGCTTTGTCAGTGGGAATGTACCCCGGAAGAGGAAAGAGAAAGGGTAATCGACCTTCTTTCACAGACGGCAGACAGAACATGGAATGATGATGACTTTTATAACGAAGAGGAGTTTTACGCTAATTCCGGAAAAATAAAAGAGCTTTCGGGAAAAATTTACAGAAATTGGTAATTAGTATCCGATTTCCGATTAAAAGTATCTTTATTTGTATTTACATTCGAAATAAGATATTGTATAATATTATTTATATCAATAAAGGAGGCAAAAATATGAAAAAAGTAATTGCGTTAATGCTTTCGGCTTTGCTGTGTCTGACATTTTTCACAGTAGCCGAAGCAAAAGAGGTTAAATCCTTTAGCCCTGCAGATATAAATTTGGGAAGGGAAAATATCACGGAATCGGGCGAATATTTTTCCGCAAAGGAAGGCATGACTTATTTCGGAATTGAAAACGTTGACCTTACGGGAGTAAAATCCATAAGCGTTGATGCCATCATCGGAATGAACGACGCCAACAACGGTCAGATTTTAAGAATTAAGGTTGATGATCCTTTAGGCGAATCTATCGGTCATATTGCACTTACTCAGTATTCGCCCGATAAATGCGTTACCGTAAGCGGAAACATAAAGGAAGTAAGCGGAGTACATAACCTTTATTTTGCAACTACCTTGACAAAAAACACAGGTGACTGGAAAATAAAAAAGATTACCTTAAACGATGAAGAATATAAAACTGAACCCACCGCACCGGATTCTGCCATAAAGGATTTTTATTCAGACACCTGGGTGGCAGTTGACGATTACGGAAGAAAAGTAGCTGATTTTGAGGAAGTAGGTCCCGTTAAAGAGGGCGAAAGAGACGTTGCTATGTTTTACTGGGACTGGCACGTAAAACTTGATTCTACCGACAATCTTGTAATCCCCGATGTTTACAGGGCATACCCTGAAGCAAGAAATGATATGCTTCATTCCGCCTGGGGTTCTATGCATTCAAAAGCATGGTGGGGAGAGCCTGTATACGGCTTTTATTCAAGCTATGACTATTTTGTATACCGCAAGCAGGCAGAACTTTTTGACCTTGCGGGAGTTGACGTTTTATTCTTTGACTATACCAACGGTACGCTTTGTTATATCCGTCCGCTGATATGTATGATTGAAGCCTTTGACGATGCTAAGGCTGCGGGAGTAAATGTACCTAAGGTTTCGGCATTCTGTGCTATGAGTAATACTAACACCACAACCTATGAACAGGTTATGGCGATATACTATAATATAATACTTGACGAAAGATATAACGATTTCTGGTATTATAAGGATAATCTTCCTTATCTTGTTGCCTATGAGCCTACAAATGTTACTCACGGGGATGTAAATTATTCGGATAAAGATACCGTGAAAATGATAAACGAGGTGGCAGGTAAGTTTAATTTGAGACATTGCGGAAGACGTGACAAGTCTACGGGAAATGACGCTTTAGTTCACTGGCTTGATAACTATCCGCAGCCTGTAAGAGGCTACATAATGGAAGACGGCAGAAACGAATGGATTACTGTGGGAATGGCAATAAACGAATCCTATGTTGACCACGGTGCAAAAACAGGCGTATTCTCCGATCCTTATTCCAAGGGCAAAGGATATTCCGAGGCATTCGGCGAAGATTATTCTGCCGATAATGCGAGAAAGCCTTACTACTTCCGTGAGCAGGCAGCTCTTGCTTTGGAAGTTGATCCTCATATTATGTTTGTTGATGGATGGAACGAATGGAACACAGTTAAATACACTGAATATCAGGGTTATAAAAATGCCTTTGTTGACCTTTGCGATGAAGAGGGAAGCCGTGATTTTGAGCCTTCCAGAAGCTATATAAAGGACGACTATTTTAATCTCCTTGTTGACTTCACCCGAAAGTACAAGGGCGTTCGTCCTGCACCCACAGCATCGGTTGAAAAGACTATTGATATAAACGGTGATGCATCACAGTGGGGCGATGTTGCACCTGAATTCTTAAATTATAACGGCGAATACACCCGTGACGAAATCGGTTTCCTTGATAAAGAAACAGGTGAGAGTCTGCACTATACATCCACCACATACAATTCTGTTGTAAAATCAAAGGTTGCCCGTGATGATACAAACTTCTATTTCTATGCCGAAACCGCAGAGGATTTAGTTGAATCACCCGGTTGGATGAACCTTTATATCAATTCTGACAGAAACATAGCAACCGGCTGGATTGGTTATGACTATGCCATAAACGTTGGTGGCAAGGGAGCGGTTTCAAAGTATGAAAACGGCACTTGGGTAAATATCGGCACAGCAAATCTTAACGAATCAGGCAACGTTTTACAGCTTTCCTTTGAAAAAGCTTTAATCGGTGAAACAGGCGTTGTTGATTTCGAATTTAAGTGGACTGACAACTTTACGGGCACGGATTATCTTGATTTTTATGATAAGGCTTCCGTTGCTCCCGCAGGAAAGTTCAACTATCTCTACACAGAAATTTCCCAGACCGCTTTGACAGCAGATGAAAGAAAAGCACTTTCGGAAACCACAATCGTTAAAGCCGGAAGCAATAAGATGATAATTGACGGCGGTAAGGTTTTAGTTTACGAAGCAGATACAAGAATCACGCCTTTTGAGGCAAACGGCACAGCTTACGTACCCTTTATGACCTATGAGGATATCCTAGGTTATGGCTATGCAAAGGTTGAATATGATTCCGAGGA
>JAZRHF010000033.1:0-7819 GCA_045644565.1 Clostridia bacterium
TGTTCCGTAGAATATGTCGTCCTTTCCCGACATCATACGGCAAAATTCTTCAAACATTTCCCATCTTTCGGGATGAATGTCAAATTCATAGGCGTGACCCCATATGTAGAATACCTTGGGAGTATCAGCCTTAAGGCTTAAAAACTCTTCGCCCTTTGAGAAAAGCTCATCCCAGTCAACGTGGTGGTAAAGTGTTCCCTCATAACGGTATAAATCCGTAAACGGTTCAAAGCTTTTTGTTCTCTGAACGGCTCTTGAATATTTGACACCTGTCTTGTTTTCAAGAATGTCAACAAGTCTGTCATCATAATGACCGCCGGGATATGCCATTCCCACAACTTCATATCCGCAAAGTCCGGACAAATTTATTCTGTCCTGTTCAACCTGGCGGATAATTTCATCATCAGAAAGCTTAGTTAAATTAGGATGCGTAAGAGAGTGCACCGCTACTTCGTGACCGTCATATATCGCCTTTACATCTTCCGCCTTAACCTTTGTGTGGTTAACGGAATAGTTTTCTCCCGCAAGGCGACCTTCCATTCCTAATTTTTCCGAATTCAGGTTAAATGTGCATTTCAAATTATATTTGTTGAAAATTTCAACCAGGCGTATATCCTGTGTTACACCATCATCGTAGCTGAAGGTTAATGCCTTCATTTTTCCGTTATACATTTTCATTTCCTCCGCTCTCATAAATTTTAATTGCACCCATTGCTGTCGAGGAGTCAACCTCTTCTCCGGACAAAAGCACCACTTTTTTATCGCTTCTGTTTTTTAATATTTCAGCCATGGCATTTTTAATCTGTGCCCTTCCGCCTATGGCTATGGTTTTCGCATTGGTTTTTAAAGCGCTTTCAATTTCGCCTTCCAAAACTGCACCCAGGAAAAAGCTGTATGTTTCATCCTTTTCCCCTTTGAAAAGATTTTTAAGAATTCTCACCTTAAAAAGAGCCTTGTTAAGTCCCTCTTCTTTTGCATAGTCATAACCCATCATGAGATATTCCTTGTTTACCTTTGCTTCGCTTAAATTAACAGCATCCTTAAGTATGGTATATTCAGAAAGAGATGCTATCATTTCCCCTGTCATCATGGTTGAAAAGTCAGTTATTCTTCCCTTTTCATCCGTTTTTATTATCTTGGAGTGAGAACCCGGCAGGATATATACACACTCGCCGTATGAATCTTTAGCTATTCCCATAAGCTCCGTTTCCTCGCCACGCATAACATCGCTTTCAGTAAAGCTTTCCCCCACTTTTTTAACCCCTCTTATAAAAAAGAATGGAATTGATGAAATTTCTTCAAGAAAGATTTTTTGCATACTTTCGTGAAGCTCGTCTATTCCTGCAGGAGTGCTTATGTGCGGAAGATTCACAAGTCCGAATTCAGATGTAATCATCCCTGATGCCAATATACATTCTATATCCTTTTCCGAAAAGTTATTTGAGGAAAGAAGCTTTTTTATTCCTTCCCCTATAGCTCTTTGAAGTACGCCGTCGCCATTCATATTTGCCCTTGCTCCGACATTAAGCTTTAGGGTGTCTTTTATTATCTTATCCGATACAAGACTTATTCTTGTATTGGTTGTCCCTCCGTCAATGGTGATATATATCATTTATTAACCACCTTTGTATATTTTTCGGCAAGAGCTGTTATCTTGTCAAATTCTCCGTTTTCAATATAGCTTTTTCTCACTATATCAGAGCCTATTCCAAAGCCCGAAATGCCGATTGAAAGATATTCTTCCATATTATCTTCATTTATTCCTCCCACTGCCAGGAGCTTAATGTGCGAAAGAGGAGCACTTATTGCTTTAACATAGCTTGTACCCAAATTAGTTATCGGGAAAAGCTTGATAAAATCAGCTCCTGCACGGTGAGCAGTCTGAATTTCTGTGGGAGTTAATGCACCGGGAATTGAAACAAGTGAAAGCTCACGACTCTTTTTTATAACACCTTCGTAGGTGTCGGGAGAAATTATAAATGTTCCCCCTGCTTCTTTTGTAAGCTCAACCTGATTTTCTCTTATTACAGTCCCTGCACCGATAAACATTCTGCCCTTGAAATGCTCTGCAAGCATTTTAATGTTTTCAGCAGTTACTTCGTCAGGCGTTTTGCCTGTAGCATCATAAGTGATTTCCATAAGCCTTATTCCGCCTTTATACATTGCTTCGGCAAGCGGTATAAGGTCTTCCCTTTTCACACCTCTTACAATTGTGATAATTTTTTCTTTATCAATAGTCTTAATTACTTCGTTTCTCATATTTTCCTCCAAAATACCGATTTCACTTTATTAACTTCATTATATCAGAAAAAGCTTTTAATTGCAATAAAAAAGTCAGGCAAAACCTGACTTTTCTCTGTTAATAAATCCTTATTTCATTTATTTTTGCAACATCGCTTCCCGAGGCAGATAAAACCGTTACTCTTACTGCCGTTGCCTTTACACTTTCAAATCTGACAATATTTTTTCTTATAAAGTTTCCTCTTATTTCGCCAACCTTTTCCCACTCGCCATTTATCAAAGCTTCAATATCTGCATCCTTTAAGGTGTAAAGAAAGGGTACTTCAACGGGCCAGTAGGAATGTCTCGGAAGAGTAAGGTCTGTATCTGCCGTTATGTGAATTTCCGAAATTTCACTTTCCTCGGCAAGCTCTAATGTTATGCTCTGGGGAAGAGTTTCATTCTTAGCAGACATCCATGCATTCATTTTTTCAAACGAACGTATTTCTCCGTTTATTACATTTTCGGGGAAGGCTTCCTCTTCCTTATCAAAGCTTGTAGCCGTAATCTTTGCACTTCTTGCCTTGTCGGCATCGTCTTTTCCGACAACGCCCAAAATTGTCTGGTCGTCGCAAATAAGCGTCTGCTGTAATTCATTTATGTAAGAAAGGTAAATATCTCTCGGGAAAACATCATACTTTTTGCAAAGATATGCCGCCGCACCTGCCGCCTGACCGCATACAGCAAGGGTAGATTCAACTCTTGTTGAGCCTAAAGCCATATGGGTAAAAGAACTGCAACGTGAAGCTGTGAAAAGATTTTTGATGTTCACGGAATATAAGCATCTGTAAGGTATGGGACTGGGAGGAACTCCTACGCCCTTATCTCTGTCAAACTCGCCTTCCGCACCGGAGAAAATACCTTTAACATGGTGAATGTCAATTCCCCATCCGTGGTGACCGATTGCATCCTCAAACTGTGTCTGCTCGGTATAGTCCTTCTGACTTAAAACATAGTCGCCTATGATTCGGCGGTTTTCACGTTTAGACAAGTGAAGAGCAAGCTGAGTGAGGCGGTAGTTTGCGAAAATTTCCTTTTTCTCATAGAGATTTTTTCTCCAGTCAAAATAGCCGATACCGAGGCGAACCATGGCATCACGGGCAAACTCGCTGTCCCACAAATCGTCATAATCGTTGGAGTTTTCAAGCCACCACTCTGTTGTGTGCATATACTTGGGAGTTCTGTGAAGTTCTTTAGGAAACTTAATCGCCCAGTCGGGAGCAACAAATTCAACAGGAGCACCTGTATCCTCAGCCGCAAAGTTTCTTATCACACCGGGTGCACAGTTACATCCGCTCATAGTAAGCAGGTCGGGAGCATCGTGAGCAAACTTTTCGTCGTATTCGTGCTTCGCTTCTCTTCCCACACGGTATTTTGCCCCTGCAAAATAGCCAACCCATCCGTCACCTGTGGAGTCGCAGAAGTAAGGAGCAGAAAGGGTATGCTTTTCAAGGGTTTCCGCATTAACCAATGTTATGTTCTTAATTATTCCGTTCTCTGTTTCGGCATCAACACACACCTCGTTTAAGAAAACGGTGATATTTTTCTCTTTTCCCACTAAATATTCAAGGGCGTTCTGATATGTATAGTCGGGAAATTCCTCGTAAACCCTTTTTATCTCGTTGGCAATTCCAGTTTCGTGATAGCCCTTAATGTGGGATCCTGCACCGTCAAGACCAATGGAGCCTTCATCGCTGGCATTACCGCCTATGGTGGGACGTCCCGAAATAAGAGCAACTTTTAATCCGTGACGTGCGGCGTTTATTGCCGCAGGAATACCGCCGGGACCTGCACCTACAACCGCAAAGTCAAAGCTTCCGTAATCCTTTGTTTTTAAGGATATGCCCTTAAATTCAGCTCTGTCTTTCTGCCATCTCTTCTCTTCGGGCGAAGGCGTATAATCAAAGTCATTTGTTATAATTATTGCGGCACATCTTGATAACCATCCTGTTTTATCGGATAAAGCAATTTTGTGTTTTCCGCTTTTCAAGTAAACATCGCCTGCCAAGTCCCAGTACCAGTATAAAACAGGCATTTTACCAAGAGTGTGTGCTGTCTCTTCTCCGTCAACCTTTACGGTGAACTGACCCGGTGCTTCGGGATATTTCCAGTTTTTGGTGCGGACAAAAATTCTGTGCCATCCCTCTTCCGATACGGTGATTTCAGTTTCCGCATCTGCAACGGGAACGCCCGGTACATCGTTTGCAACAAGATATGAGCTTCCCATTTCCCTTACAAACTGGCTTTCCTTTTTCCATCCGCCCAAATTTTCAAATTCGACTGCATCAAGCCATATATTTTCCATAAAATATCCTCCTTGCACTTGACTTACCTTTATTATAGCAGTATAATAACTAAAAAACTTTGATTTTATGCTTTATTTTTTAGTTTTTATGAGGTATTTATGAAAGATTGTGCCGATTTAATAAAAGAATATATCATCGATACAAAGAAAAGATACAATCTTGACATCATTATATACGACCGTTATAACCTTCTTTGTACGGACGATGAGCTGCCGCTTCCCGAAATAAGAAAGTGGCACTTAAACCCATATTGTACTGCCGTTAAAAACGATTCGCACCTTGCAAGGCGGTGCGTTTATCTAAAAAACAAATATCAGGCAAATATTAAGGATGACGGTAAGATTCATTCCGTAACCTGCTTTGCAGGAGTGACAGAAATGATGATTCCCGTGTTTATAAAAGGAAAGCTTTTTTCTATTGTTGCCGTTACGGGAATAAAAGGAAGGTTAAGAAATAAAACCGCAAGCCTTTTATCAGCAAGACTTAAAACGGATGTTGAAAAGCTTCACAAAAAAAGCCTGCTCAAGCTTGGCTCAGACGAAGAAGCTACCGTAAAATTATTTTTAAAGCTTCTTTCATCTTTATTAAGGGAACATATTTTAACTTCTCCCCACTACAAAAACGCCCTGGATGCCTTATCCGAAAATGCCCTAAGTCCCTACATCTTTTCCGCCATTGACTACATAAAGGAAAACTTTTCGGAGAATATTAAAATTTCAGATGTAGCCGCCTTCTGCCATTTAAGTCCCTCCTATCTTCAGCATCTTTTTATAAAGGTAAAGGGCTACGGAATATCGGAGGAAATAAGGCTTTGCAGGTTAGAGCACGCAAAGGAGCTTCTTGTAAGTACCGATTTTTCAGTCCGCTATATTGCCCTTTCTTCGGGATTTAAGAACGTGGACTATTTTTCCACGGCTTTTAAAAAGCATTTCGGAGTAACGCCCTTAAAATGCAGACAAAAAAAATAAGGATGCTTCGCATCCTTATTTTTTATTTACCCAAGTAATCGTTTACCGCTCTCTGCACAATGCAGAAGTTGTTTGTAAGAATTGTGTCTATTCCCATTTTGATAAATTCTATCGCTTCATCGGGATCATCTGTGTGGAAAAGGTTGCATATTATTCCGTGCGCTCTTGCCTTATCAATCATTTCCTGATTAATGTAAGGTCTGTAAAACTGTACCTTTTCCGCACCCGTTTCAATGGCACGCTCAACAATTTCCCAGGGGCGTTTTTCATTGTGTCCCACACAGATGGGAATATCGGGAGCAATGCGCTTAAATTGCCTTATCTGTGTATCTTCTTCAACCATCAGATAAACGTGACGCTCCGCCTCATATTTTCTGATGAGGTATAAAAGCCTGTTTACATACCACTCGGGAAACTCTTCTTCATTAAGGGGCTTTAAATGCACATTCATTATTGTGTGTCCCGAAAAATGCTTTAATATTTCTTCAAAGGTAACAAGCTTAAGTCCCTTGAAGTTATCTCCGAATTTGCATCCGAAATCAAGCTCTTTAAGCTCGGCAAGGGTTTTTGAGCAAACCTCCCCTTCTCCGTTTGAAATTCTGTGCAGGAATTTATCGTGACAGGATATAAGCTCATGATCACTTGTAGGCCAGAGATCAAGCTCAATTTCGTCAGCCCCCATACCTATTGCCGCACCAAAGGCAGGAAGTGTGTTTTCAGGTGCCGCAAAGGAAAATCCGCGGTGGGCACAAACTCTCGGATAAGGCATATATTCTTCAAAGGGAACAATTGCACTTCCGCCGTTTCTATACTGCCAGGGCTTTCTTCCGTATTCGATATATTCATAGTGAGGTGCATCCCCTCTGCCGAAGCCTGCAGGCTTTAAGTATTTATCCTTGGGATTAAACTCTGCATAGCCAATTCCGAATTTGCCCTTCATATTGAGTAGCACATCGCCATTTGGCGTAACCGCCATACTTGCACCGCATATGTCCGAATCCTCGGAAAAGCTTACGGATGAACGAAGCACATAGGAATTGGTATTATATGCAAGATGACGGCACATAATTTCAATTGCGCTATGGCTGTCACTTCTCTGAAGAGAACATCCTATGATAACATCTACGTTTTCCCTTGCAATTCTTGCTGTTGCCTCGTAAAAATAAAAGTCATAGCAGGTTAAAAAGGCATAGCGAAGACCTTCTATTTCCATCACAAACGGCTCGGAATAACAGAAAGTATAGTCGCTGTCAAGGTTCAATGTTTCAAGCTCCAAAGGTGGAAGATGCTTTTTGAAGTATTTGCCGATTATTTCCCCGTTTCTTCCGTAAACATAGGTAGTGTTTCTGTATCCGCCTTCCTCTTTTGAAAGAGCGTTTACAAATAAAATGGCATTGCACCTTTTTGCAGTATTTTCACATTCCGACAAAAGCGTATTTATATACTTTTCGTGATAGTAAAGAGTTTCCTCTAAATTAGTGGTTGCACAAGGCACATCGGAATACTCCGGCAAAACAATTATATCTGTGTCTTCCTTTAATTCCTTAAGCAAATTTATTTTATAATTAAAATACTCATCAGACAATGTCAAATCCCTTGAATAGGGAGCCTGAATAATTGCTGCCTTCATAACGCTGTCTCCTTTTTTGTTTTTTCACAGTATACCATATAAAAGCCTGATTGTAAACATTTTTTCACCACAAATACCGCCTTGCATATACTATCAAAGGGAGGTGATTATATGTCATGTACCTGTAAAACAGGTTGCACTCTTTTTTCAGCCATCGCAAGCATAATTGTAGGAATTATCGCCGCTCTGCTCACCATAACAGGCGTAATCGCTATTACTCCTGCATTCTCTTGGGTAGCTTTGGGCGTTTCCGTAGCTTATCTTGCAATAGTATTTGTTGCTTACAGATTAAGACGAACAGAAGCCAATTCCTGCTGCGGTGCACTTAATGCCCTGCTTACGGGAATTTTAGGTTCTGCCCTTACTTCCGTAATTCTTTTGGGTATAACATTTGCAGCCACAAGCATAATAGGCGCTGTTATAGCAGGAGCTCTTTTAGGCTTCTTAACCTTAACCTTAACAGGAACAGCTTGTCTTATTAAATGTACTTCGGGCTGTACTGCCGAATAAAAAGAAAGATGTATCATCCTTAAGAACATTTTAAAACCCGAAACAAAATTTTTGTTTCGGGTTTTGCTATATAAGGAATCCCGTTACAGCACCGGACAAAATCACAGTGTTTTTCTTGTGAGCAG
>JAZRHF010000034.1:0-8819 GCA_045644565.1 Clostridia bacterium
CTTTAAGCTTTGCCGATAAATTTTACAACAAAATCGAAAGCGAAGAAAGCTATATGGTTTCGCCCTTCTCCGTAAAAATGGCACTTTTGCTCCTTGCAAACGGAGCGGAAGGGGATACAAAGGATGAAATTTTAAGCCTGTTAAACATAGATGATCTTGATTCTTATAACGACTATGCAAAGCAGACAATTGAAAAATATGCCAACAGCAAAAGCTTTACCTTAAACACTGCAAATTCCGTATGGATGAATAAGGATAATACATATCAGAATTTCTCGGATATTTATAAAGAATCGGTAAGCAAATATTACGGTGCGGAGGTAAAGAATACCGACAACGAAAACGCCGTAAAAGAAGTTAATGCCTGGGTTTTTGATAAAACCAACGGTAAAATTGAAAGCCTTATCCAAGAACCTGACTTTTCCGCACTTTTGGTAAACGCTGTGTATTTTAAGGCAAGCTGGCAGAATGAATTTTCAAAGGCGGCAACGATGAAAGACACCTTCCACGGCATAAAAGGCGACAGGGAAGAAGACTTTATGAGAAGAACAGGCTACATGAACGTTTTTTATTCAAACGGTCTTAAAATTCTGGAGCTTCCCTACAAAAACCGTGTTGAGGAAACGGACGAAAAGGGAATGTATAAGGGCTCTTATACGGAAGATATAAACATAAGTATGTATATCCTTATGGGTGATGATAGAATAACGGACGCCGATGCATTAATCGGGGATGAGGAGCTTAAAAGAGAGTATGTTGCACTTTATCTTCCGAAATTTGAAACGGAATTTACTTTGCCTCTTACCGATATACTTAAGAGCCTCGGAATGAAAATTTCCTTTACCGGAAATGCTGACTTTGCTAAAATGTGTGACAGCGGAAATATGCGTGTGACGGACGGAATTCATAAAACCTATATAAAGGTGGACGAAGAAGGAACCGAAGCTGCCGCAGTTACGGGAATGATGGTGGGAGCAACGTCGGCAAGACCTCCGGAGCCCATAGAATTTAAATTCGATAAGCCCTTTACCTATGTGATAAAGGATAAGACATCCGGTGAAGTTCTTTTTATGGGCGAAGTTAAGTGAAAAATCGGGATGAGGACAACGACTGAATAGTGAAATTAAAAAACACACCTTGCAGAAGCTTTCTGCAAGGTGTGTTTTTATCATTTTGTTTGAAAATAAAATAATCATGAAAATTTTTCAAAATGTCGCTTTTGTGCAAGTTTTGTCTTTATTGTCTATTGAAAGAATTTTGCATATGTGCTATCATTATGTTATTCTTGAGTAAGATATTTTTATGAGGTGTACTTGATGGAAAATGAAGTTAAAAATAAAAAATCCTTTCTTGAAGGAAGTATATGGGACAAGATGATTTTATTCATCATTCCTCTTGTGATTACAAGCATTATACAGCAGCTGTTTAATACTGCGGATAAAGTAATCGCAGGAAGATTTATAAGTGAAAATGCTTACGGAGCGATAGGACTTACCAGTACGATAAGTAATTTTTTCATTGAATTTTTTATGGGATTTTGCGGAGCAACAACGGTTGTAATTGCAAAATATATCGGAATGGGCAGAAAGGACAGGGCAAAAGCGGCGGTAAACACAGCAATACCGCTTGGCTTGGTTGTCGGAATTTTTATTGCGGCAGCGGGAATTGCTTTAACAGAATCTCTTTTGAATCTTTTGGATTGCCCGACAGAGCTTTTTAACAACGCATCTACATATCTTAAACTGTATTTTCTTGGTATGCCGTTTTTTATGCTCTATAATTTTTCTGCGGCAGTATCAAGAAGCAACGGAAATACAAAACTTCCGTTTTACTGTCTTTTGCTGGGTGGCGTTATAAAGCTTTCTGTAAATATGATTCTCACAAGCACAACAAATCTGGGCGTTGCAGGATTCGGAATTGCAACCATCATAGCAAATGCGGTGAGCTCTGTTGCCCTTATTTATTTCCTCCGTAAAGGTGAGGAATATTTAAGACCTGAACTTAAGAAAATTAAAATGGACAAAGCTTGCTTTTTCGAGCTTTTGAAAATAGGACTTCCGTCAGGATTCTTAAATTCTGTATATTCTGTTTCAAATCTGATAGTGCAGCGTGCCATAAACAGTCTCGGTGCAGATGCAGTTAAAGCAAACAGTGCGGCAGGGGACATTGAAATATATATTCAGTTCCTCGGAAATGCCTTTGCACAGGCGGCAATTACCTTTACCGGGCAGAATTACGGAGCCGGCAATCTTAAAAGATGTAACAGAGTTACCCTTGTTTCGCTTGGGCTTTGTAATGCACTGACTGTTTCCTTAAGTTTAGCGGCATTTTTTGCAGGAAGACAGCTTTTAGGAATTTTCGGAGTAAGTGCATTGGTAATAGAAATCGCAATGACAAGAATGCAGTTTACCATGCTTTTCAAATTTATACAGTGTGTAATGGATATTATGGCGGGATGTCTGCAGGGATACGGATATACCTTTGTACCTGCGATTTGTACCATAATCGGAGTTTGCGGAGTGAGACTGCTCTGGATATATACCGTATTTCCCGGAAGTCAAAGCCTTGCAACCTTAATGTTTATTTATCCCGTAACCCAGGGCATAGCGGCTCTTTGTCATACAGGTTGCTATATTAATGTGAGACGGAAAATCAGGAACGGTACATACGGAAAAATAAAAGGTTGATAAAAAAATTGACTTTTCATTTCTGATATAGTATAATAGATACATTGTATAAATCGAAATATACAATTTTTAAGGCGTTTTATACATTGAAAAAAACAGATTTCGGTAGTAAAATACAATAGAAAGTTTTTAAACAGGAGGAATAATAAATGCTTGATTACAAAGTAAAAATCGGACTTGTGCCCTTAAGACGTGACTGTACACCCCGTCCCGGTATCTTTAACTGGGAAGTGGCAGACGAGAGAGGAAGACAGACAGTTGCCTACATTGAAGAACATTTTACGGACGAAAACATAAGCTTCGCTGACCTTAAAGGTGTTATCGATGTTGAAACACTCTGGTCTGAAAATGATGTTGATAAGGTAGCTGAACACTTCAAGGCACAAAAGGTTGACGCTATTATGATAATTGCCGCAAACTTCGGTAACGAAGAGGCTGCAGGCGCTCTTGCAAAGGCTATGGGCGTTCCCGTTATGCTCTGGGGTCCTCAGGATGATACCTTCTATGCAGATGGAGGAAGACATACAGACTCTCAGTGCGGTCTTTTTGGTATAAGCAGACAGCTTTCAAGAAGAAATGTTAAGTTTACATATGTTGAAAACTGCCCCGTTGATTCTGAAATTTTCGCACAGGGATTAATGGAATTTGCACAGGTTACCTGTGCAGTTAAGTGCTTTAAGAGTATGAGAATCGGTCAGGTTGGTCTTCGTCCGAAGCCCTTCTGCTCCGTTATCTACAACGAAGGCGAGCTTATGGAAAAATTCGATACAAGAGTAATTCCCATAAACCTTGCAACCTTCAAAAATAAGTTTGACAAGATTATGGAAGAGCGTAAGGACGAGCTTAAAGAAGGTGTTGCAAAGCTTCGTGAAATGTACGAAATTGATGCCGATACCGAGCCTAACCTTGAAAAGATGTGGGCATTCGTTCTTATTTATAAAGATCTCTTTGAAGAATATAACCTTGATGCAATTTCTGCAGAGTGCTGGACTGCTATGCAGCAGCTTGTTGGCGCGATGCCCTGCACATCCTATGGTATTTTAGCTGATTTAGGTTATGTTATAAGCTGTGAAACAGATATGCACGCTGCAATGACACAGGTGCTCTTAAAGGCGCTTACCTTCGGTAAGGCAAAGCCCTTCTTAGGTGAGTTTACAACAAGACATCCCGAGGACAGAAATATCGAGCTTTTGTGGCACTGCGGCCCCTTTGCTTATTCACTCAGAAGAAAGGATGAACCCTGCTACTCCAAGAATATGAGAGAATGGTTCCAGGTTAAAGAAGGCCACTACACAGTTGCAAGACTTGATCAGGAACACGGAAACTACTCCATCATCGTTGGCGAATGCGACAGCGCAGAAGGTCCTTATACCTTCGGTACATATCTCTGGGCAAAATTCAACAATCTTCCTCTCTGGGAGAGAAGACTTGTTGAAGGTCCCTACATTCACCATGTATCTGAAATTGAAGGAAGCCTTACAAAAGTAATTGTTGAGGCAATGAAATACTTCCCTGACATCAAGGTAGAAGTTATTGAGTAAATAGGGAGCGTGTAAATAATGCTTGAAAAATTAAAAAAAGCCAACAAGGATATAGAAATTTTATCCGTTTTTGATGATTCTTTTAAGCTTTTCGGCGAAGTTCTTAAGTATGATACTAAGGAAATCGTTGCCGAAGGTAAAAAGCTTGAAATGCCCGAGGCTGTTATCTATAAGCCTTCGCTTGATGCGTTTGAAAAGCTTTCCGTTACAAAGGAAATTGCAAAAGATGTTTTCGGATATCTTCCGATGCAGGCGGGTGTTTGCTATGGCCATGCAAGCATGATGAATGCAACCGAATGGCATACATCTACGGAGATTAATATCGCTATCACCGATATGGTTTTAATCCTCGGTAACAGATGGAATATAAAAGATAACAAAATCGACTCATCCGAGTTTAAGGCATTTTTCGTGCCGGAAGGAACAGTTGTTGAGCTTTATGCAACAACTCTTCACTATTGCCCCAGCCAGACATCGGATTTTGGTTTCATCTGTGCGGTATATCTTCCCACCGGCACAAATACTGATTTGGAGGAAGAGCCCACCGATAAGAGAATTACTGCTAAAAGTAAGTGGCTCCTTGCTCACGTTGAAAACGAAGCAAAGATAAAGCAGGGTGCAGTAGCAGGAATTACAGGCAAAAACTATAAAATAGAATACTGATAAAAAATCCAACGGATTTTCCGTTGGATTTTTTTGTGATATACTTGAATACGAAAGAAAAACGTGGTATAATTGAAATAAAGTAATTATTTGGCATAATGCGGATTATCTTTAGCGTGCTCAGTAAATAATTGTGAGCAGTCTCTGCCTGAAAAAGGAGTAATATTTATGAAGAAAATTTTACTTTTAATTGCAGTTTTCTTTTGCTTGATGTTGACATCTTGTGTGTCGGAAAAAAACGATGACATATATATGGAGTCAATGGAGACGTATTATGAATATGGAGAGGCTTATGAGGAAGAAGTATACGAAGAAACCTATTATGAGGAAGAAGTTGAACTTTTGGTTGAAGGTGAAGGATTTGATGTGTCTGATCAAAGCTTACCCGATCCGGTAATGATTAACGCGGATTTTGAGGCAACGGCAAATCCGGAAGGTTCTTTTGTGATTAAAACCAATCTGCCTGATGAAACTGAGCTTTTGTTAAGCTTGAGCGGGAGAGGATATTTGGCGCAAAGCAAAGCTAAGGTCAAGGATGGCGTGGCTGTAAGCGAACGTTTCACGAACAATGGTGATCAGCTTATAGGCGATTTTACTCTTGAAATATTGATGCCAATTCCTGAAGTTCAAACCGACTATGTTAAACATTTTATTGGAAATAATGGAGAATATCTCACAGGGCCTTACGTTAAAGGAACCTTGGGTTCGGACATAGTCGAAAAGGAAGTTAAGGTTTCGTTTGCCTTAAATACGGGAAACAGTGAAAAAACTGTCAGCGATGCAGTGGTGGAAAATGATTATGAATCGGGCTACAATTATTACAGAACCCCCACAGGTAAAAAATATCATTTAGATCCGAATTGCGGAGGAAAGAACTGCTATATAGCTACAAATATTTCAGATCTTTCGCCTTGTTCAAAATGTGCAGAATAATTTTTGGCCGATCTTGACATGAATTATATAAAAATGACCTGAAGTTGATTGGAGCAGGGTATATACTGTGGTTTAGGACTAAGAATTAAAAAATAGAGTGGAAAAATTTTAGATACCGGATTTTCTCAAGTGTAAAAGAAGGTGAGGATAAATGAAAAAAATCTTCTGTGTTGCAATGGCGGTTTTAATGGCAGGAAGCGTTTTCTCTTCCTTGGCAAATGAGAGTATTACAATGTACGCCCTTGACGGCAGAACTATTTCTGTTGATAGTGAGGCTAAAGATGTATGGAAAGCGGTAGGATGGTATGAACTTCCGCCGGTAACAATGTATGCCCTTAACGGAAAGACTTTAATCGTGCCGGGAGATAAGGTAGAGGCATATCTGAATGTCGGATGGTATAAAAATCCCCCTGAAACGGTATACGCTCTTGACGGCAGAGTGAAAAAAGTTCCGCCTGAAATGGTAGAGGCATATATAAACGTCGGATGGCACAGAGAGCCTCCGGTAGCTATGATAGCGGCGGACGGCAGAATACTTTATGTTGCCGAAAAAGATGTGGAAGCCTACAAAAACGTGGGTTGGTTTATTTATGTACACCCCTCTGAATACGGAGCGGCATACGTAAAGAATATTAGGTCTGTAATTGATACATACGGTTTTTATGAAAACGGAGGACTGGCGGGACTTAAGTATGGCGTACTGTTGGATTTTGAACGTGATATGGTGCCTGAGCTTGTTCTTTTACACGATTTGAAAGTTGAAGTTTACCGCTATGAAAACGGCGTTTCAAGTAAAATATATGAGACAAGAGCCGGAGGAAGATATCTTCAGACAGATGTTTCCTATACCATTGCTCTGAATGAGAAAATAAATTACCCTTGCCTTATTACTTATCACACCGAATATGAGTGGCTTGAAGAAAAATTACATGTCTTTACCATAAAGGACGGAAAGCCTTCGGTGAAAACATTGCTTTCACGTATAAATCTTGCTCCCGGTCAGGATCCGATTGATTTTATCGGGCAGTTTGACCATTTCGAAATTGACGGAAATACTGTGGAAAAGCAAACATTTAAGCCTGTTTATGATAACATTATGAACGGGAAAATTGAAATTGATGCATGTTGGGAAATCGGATATGATATGGAAATGCCATGGAACTATGTCAGGGCAACCCGTGACGAGCTTTTGGCATTTTTAAGGCAATTCGGTTTATGACAATATATATTAAAGAGTAGAGAAAATCTTGGATAAATTTTACAGGGGAATAAAATGATAGAAGTAGTTGCAGCCCTTATATGGGATAAGGATAAATTTTTAATATGTCAGCGCCCTGAAAATAAAGCGAGAGCATTGCTCTGGGAATTTGTAGGCGGAAAGGTTGAAAAAGGCGAGACAAAGGAACAGGCTCTTATCCGTGAATGCAGAGAGGAGCTTGCAATCACTTTGGATGTAGGGGATGTGTTTATGGACGTGGTGCATGAATATCCGGACATAACGGTTCACTTGACTTTGTTTGATGCAACCATCGCCGAGGGCGTTTTGCAAAAATTGGAGCATAACGATATTAAGTGGATAACAACCACGGAAATTGATAACTTCCGCTTTTGCCCGGCTGATGTGGAAATACTTAATAAATTAAAAAAATATGATTGTGGTGATGAATTTGTTAAATAAACTTTTCAAAAGCATACTCGAACAGGATGCTGCACCGATTGTTGTATGTGATACAGAGGGGACAGTTATGTATATGAATCCTTCGGCGATAAAACGCTATCACGTGGATTTGACAGGAAAAAACATAAAAGCGTGTCATCCGAAAGAGGCAAATGACAAAATTGACAAGGTGCTTGATTGGTTTGGGAAGAGTGCGGAAAACAACATGGTATACACATTCCGAAACGACGAAGAAAATAAGGATGTGTATATGGTAGCGCTCAGAGATGAAGATAAAAAACTTATCGGCTATTATGAAAAACATGAATACAGAAACCGTGAAACTGCAGAACTATATCAATTAAAACAGGGGGAATAAAAATGGAAAAAGTATGTAAATTTTTGAAAGAGGCAGGAACATATTTCCTTGCTACCGTGGAAGGAACAAAACCGAGAGTGCGTCCTTTCGGAACAGCGCACATTTTTGAAGGAAAGCTCTATATTCAGACAGGTAAAGCAAAGCCCGTTGCTTCGCAGATTGCAAATAATCCCAATGTGGAAATTTCCGCTTTTAAGGATGGCGTATGGATAAGAGTTTGCGGAGAGCTTGTTGAAGACGACAGGGTGGAGGCAAGAAAATCCATGCTTGATGCATATCCGGAGCTTCGTCGTATGTACGATGAAAACGACGGTAACACCCTGGTTTTATATCTTAAAAATGCAACAGCAACATTCTCATCGTTTTCCGCACCTCCGGAAGTTATAGAATTCTGATAAACAAAAGGAAAAGACGAGCTTTTACGCCCGATAAACGGCAAAGTTTCGGGTCGGAAATTTTTCGCCTTAGAGAAGTTAAAAAACGCAGATATGCTTAAGTATGTCTGCGTTTTTTTCGTACTAAAAGCGGAAAATAACAAGCCAAAACAGGCTTATACATAAGAAATCCGCCGAATACCGTGCGAATTTTTATTTTTTGACAGAAAAATAACAAAAAATATTGAAAAATTGATTTATATATGATATAATTTTATACGGGTATATGCAACTTTTGAAATTGTTATATATTTAAGAGGTAATGATTATGGCAATGAAGTACGGAAAGAAGAAAACCAAGCAACATAATGTTATAAACACGATTATCACCGCGATATTGTTATGCGTGGTTTTTCTTGCTATGGTAAGTTATTTATATAATAAAATCGAAGAGGATGAATATGAAAGTCTTCATGTTCAGACCAAGCAGATAAAGGATGATATTATTCTGCAGTTAACATCTGACAGAGAAAATCTTGCAACAATGGCGAACTTTGCCGCAAAACTTTATAGCGACGGTGATGA
>JAZRHF010000035.1:0-4601 GCA_045644565.1 Clostridia bacterium
ATCACATAAATATAATGAAGAGTCTTTGAAGAAAGCTGCAAACGGAGTATCAGAGTCAACGGATGGATTATATAAATATGGAAAAACTATATATGTGCCAGTTCTTAATTATGATTTTGCGATACAGAGATACTCTTCATACCGAAAAATTAAGCTATTCCTACAGCCTGGCGCAGGATGTTGCAAAGTTTATAAATGCAAACTACAGTCAGGCACTTACCTTGGAATCTGTGGCTAAAAAATATTCGGTAAGCCCTGATTATCTTTCGAAAATTTTCAAAAAAGCAACCGGAGTGGGATTTTCAAAATACTTAAATGCAACCCGTATATCTGCAGCACAAGGCTTGCTTGCCACAACATCTATGAGTGCGACGGAGGTTGCGTTGGAATGTGGCTTTAATGACAGTAATTATTTCATTCAGGTGTTCAAAAAGGCCCATGGGCTGACACCGAAAAAATATTCTATGCAGTTTCGTTAAAAAAGATAGCGGAGCAGATTCCTGCTCCGCTATCTTTTTTTATTGAGAAAGCTCATTGGTTAAGGTGAAAATCGATAAGTCCAAGTATGATAATTTTACTTCTGTTTCAAAGGAATATGCAGAATGATTTTTATAAGTGTTTTATTTGCCGTGAAAACTTATTTAAGTAAAAATTCAGACGGAGAAATGCCCATCTCTTTGCGAAAGGATGCCGAAAAATAGCTGAGTGAAGAAAAACCACATTTTTCTGAAACTTCGCTTACGGAATAATAGCCTGTTTTAAGCATGGACTTTGCATATTCAAACCGTAATGAATTAATATAAGAAAGGGGAGAAACGCCGAAGCACGCCTTGAATTCGCGCCGCAGATAAACCTCGCTTATTTTGAGATAGTCAGAAATTCCCGATACGGAAAGGGAGGGGTTGCTAAAATTACTGTCCATAAATTCCTTGGCTTTCAACACCTTTTCCGGAACGGATGAAATGGCGTTTTCCTCACGCTCCAAAATGGAAAGGATTTCATATAAAATAGCAAATGAAGCATAGCCTGAAGCTTTTATGGGTGTGTAGGTTGAAAGAAGGGCAGAAAAAAGGTTTCCGATGACAGGAGAATTTTTTGGTGTGAATACCTTGATGTCTCCTGTAGTTTCTGTTTTGTCAGCCATATTGAAATGAAGGGCAATCATATCTCCGGATTCAGTAACTTCGGTATTATAAGAACAACCTTCGGGAACATAGGTCAGGGATAAGGCGGGAGACTTTAATACCTTGCCGTCCTTTTCGATGCTTATTTCACCGCTTATTCTGAAAGAAAGGGAATGAAAAGGTCTTCCCGGAACAAAAACAGTTTCTTTTTTCTTGAAATCTACCTGGAATACTTCAAAGTGGGAAATAGCAGGATTATTAAATAAATTCAAGTGTTATCACCTCTTTTTAAAAAGTTTACCACAGTATTCTAAAAAAAGCAAGTTTCGATTTTCTAAAGTGTGTTATGTTATTTGAGATTGAAAAAATAACCTGAAGATATTATACTGAAAGCATAAGATGAAAGGAGAATTTTTATGGAACTTAAAAAAAAAATAGAAGAAGCAGTTAAAAAGGAAGGAATAGACTTAATCGGATTTGCGGACAAAAGCAGGTTTTTAAATGTTAAGCCTGAAAACAATCCTTTTTCCATTTTCCCCGAGGGAAAAACCGTTATAATGCTTGGAAAAAGAATTTGCCGCGGTTCACTCAGAGGTATTGAAGAAGGAACAAATTTCAGCGATTATGCCCTTTTCGGAAAAAACTGGCTTGAAGATGAGTTTTTATCCATTGCCTGCTATAATCTTACAAATGTACTTGAAGATAACGGATATGAGGCAGTTCCCATTTTCCCCAATCCTTCGGAAGTTGCTCCCACAGGTGTTTCTGTGGCAGAAGGCAGAGTTGCTCCCAATGTATTTCCCGATTTTGCCTATGCTGCAATAGCAACGGGACTTTGCGAGCTTTCTTACAGCGGAATGGTGTTTTCTAAAAAGTTCGGTTCCCGTCAGAGATTTCATATGATAATAACCGATGCGGAAATTGAGCCTACTCCTCTTTTAACTGAATCTGTATGTGATAAGTGTAAAGCCTGCGCCGATGCCTGTCCTTTGGGCGCAATAAGCAAGACGGAAACAAGAACCGTGGAAGTATGCGGTAAAAAGATGGAAATAGCCGTTGTTGATTATGAAAAGTGCAAAATATGCAAAAACGGTGCAATTCCCAACAGATTTACCTCTGCTGGAGCTCCTGACAGAGTGGCGGCTCTTTGTAACAGAACTTGTATGTGTCACCTTGAAGAAGCCGATTTAATAGAAAATCTTTTTGAATTGCCTTTCAGAAAGAACGAAGCCTGGGCGATAGATGAAAAGGGAGTGTCGGTTTCAAGAAATACCGACGCTGCAAATGTTTTAGGCGGAGCGTTTTCCTCTGACGGAAAGAGAGGGCACTGATTATGCTCACAAGTCAGATGATTAAGGACAAGGCGAAGGAACTGGGTATTGACTGTATAGCAATCGGTAACATAGAGCGTTTTGATAATGCACCGAAGCTTATGAGCCCCAAAACTTATTTTCCCGGAGCCAAGTCAGTAATTGCAATAGCAATGCGAATCCCCAGAGGTACATACAGAGGAATTGAGGAAGGAACCCATTGGCATAATTACACTTTCTATTCCTACAACAAGCTTAATTCCTTATTCAGACCGAAAAAGAGCTATGAGCTTGCCTGCTTTATAGAGGATAACGGTTATGAAGCGGTATTGCATTATCCTGCTGTGCCGGAAGGTAACGGCGTAACAAGAGAGCCTGTGGCGGAAGGAAAAGTACCTCCTGATGTGGTTTGCTCCGTAAGACTTATAGCGGCAGGATGCGGACTTGGAGAAATTGGCTATTCAAAGGTTTTCTTAACTAAAAAATTCGGTCCCAGAGTAAGGCTTGGACTTATATTTACAGACTGCGAACTTGAACCTGACCCCATTATGGAAACAGGGGAGATATGTATGCATTGCGGTGCTTGTGTAAGAATGTGTCCCGGTAATGCGGTGCCTTCACTTAAGGATAAGGAAAAAAGGCTTACTGTGGATTACGGAGAAAAAACTGTGTGGTATGGGGATGTTCAGATGGGACGATGCACTCTTTCACATCACGGGCTTAATAACGAGTGCTCACCTTTCCTTAAAAAGGAATTTCCCAATATGGCATTTGATGTGAGAAATTCTGATATGACAGAGGAAGAAGCCTACATTTTAAGCTACTCTCTTGCCGGGGCAAAATGGGGCAGAAAGCCTGATACAAATTCGGTTATGGAGTATTATGATTATATACTTAAGCACACGGGATATTTTGCCATTTGCGGTGCAAGAGGCTGTATAAGAGCTTGTATGGATGCTCTTGAGAAAGCCGGAAGAATTGAAAATACTTTCAAGGACAAATTTTATAAAAAAGAAAGCTGGCTTTTATCCAATAAGCCGAAGGAAGTATCTGACGGAGTTAATCCCTACCGGGAAGCATATCTTGATGAAAAATACCCGGGAATAAGAGAAAACGAATATAAAAAGAAATAATAAAAGGCGTTACGCACTTGCGTAACGCCTTTTTGTTTTAAGATTATATATTGAGAGTTTTTTCTGCAACTTCCTTCTGAATCTTTGCGATAAATTCGGAAAGTGTCATGGATTCCTGCTCTCCGCCCTTACGGCTTCTTACAGAGATTGTACCTGCTTCGATGTCCTTGTCGCCGCAAACAACCATGTAGGGAACCTTTTCAAGCTGTGCTTCTCTTATCTTGTAGCCAATCTTTTCGTTTCTTGTATCAAGCTCTATGCGGATTCCTGCCTTTTCCATTTCCTTTGCAATTTCAGCAACATAATCAGCGTGTCTTTCGGAAAGAGACATAACCTTAACCTGTGTGGGTGCAAGCCATGTGGGGAATGCACCTGCATACTTTTCGATTAAAAGAGCAAGTGTTCTTTCGTAGCAACCGATGGATGTACGGTGGATGATGTAGGGGTTTTTCTTATTACCTTCTGCATCAACATATTCCATACCGAACTTGGATGCTAAGAACTGGTCAATCTGAATTGTGATAAGTGTATCTTCCTTACCGAATACGTTCTTAATCTGAATGTCAAGCTTGGGGCCGTAGAAAGCAGCTTCGCCCACACCAATCTTGTAGGGAATTTCAAGGTTATCAAGAATCTTCTTCATAACGCCCTGTGCTTCATCCCAGTCAGCGGCAGTACCGATGTACTTTTCGTTGTCTTCGGGATCCCACTGAGAGAATCTGTAGGAAATATCTTCATAAAGACCTAATGTCTTAAGCATATAAATTGCAAGCTCAAGGCAGCTCTTGAATTCTGATTCAAGCTGGTCGGGAGTACACATTAAGTGACCTTCGGAAATGGTGAACTGACGCACACGAATCAACCCGTGCATTTCGCCGCTGGCCTCGTTACGGAACAAGGTAGAGGTTTCGTTGTAGCGCAAGGGCAGGTCACGATAAGAACGGGCTTTGTTCAGGTAAGCTTGATATTGGAAGGGGCAGGTCATAGGCCGCAAAGCGAACACTTCGTCGTCGGTTGCTTCGTCACCCATAACA
>JAZRHF010000036.1:0-2203 GCA_045644565.1 Clostridia bacterium
GCCACTGAGCGAAGGGCATTGCACCTGAGTCGAACCAGCAGTCGATAACCTCGGGAACTCTGTGCATTTCCTTGCCACATTCCGGACACTTGATTGTTACAGCGTCGATGAACGGGCGATGGAGTTCAATATCCTCGGGACAGTTGTCAGACATAGATCTGAGCTCTTCAATTGAGCCGATTGCATGACGGTGACCGCAGTCACATTCCCAGATATTAAGAGGTGTACCCCAATAACGGTTACGGCTGATGCCCCAGTCCTGAACATTTTCAAGCCATGCACCGAATCTGCCTTCGCCGATTGTTTTAGGCATCCAATTAATTGTGTTGTTATTCTTTATAAGGTTATCCTTAACCTCTGTCATCTTAACGAACCACGACTCACGTGCATAGTAGATAAGAGGAGTATCACATCTCCAGCAGTGAGGATAGCTATGCTCAAACTTTGGAGCATCGTAGAGAAGTCCTCTCTTTTCGAGGTCTTCGAGAATAGGCATATCTGCCTGCTTTACGAATGTACCTGCCCAGGGAGTTTCTGCAGACATTTCACCTTTTTCAGTTACAAGCTGAACAAAGGCAATGTCGTACTTTCTGCCTACTCTTGCGTCGTCTTCACCGAAGGCGGGAGCCTGGTGAACAACACCTGTACCGTCGGTAAGAGTTACATAGTCGTCACAAACAACCACGTGAGAAAGCTTATGCTGCTTTTCGCAAATTGGCTTTACAAAATCGTAAAGGGGCTCGTATTCCTTGAATTCAAGGTCCTTACCCACGTATGTTTCAATAATCTCATATGCAGGCTTGTCTTCTCCTCCAAGACGTCCGAGAACTGTATCGAGAAGAGCCTCTGCCATATAGTATACATTTCCGTCTGCAGCCTTTACCTTTGCATAAGTCTCCTTAGGATTAACACAAAGCGCTACGTTTGAAGGAAGCGTCCATGGTGTGGTTGTCCATGCAAGAATAAATGCATCCTCATCCTTTACCTTGAAGCGAACAATTGCAGAACGTTCCTTTACGTCTTTATAGCCCTGTGCAACTTCATGTGATGAAAGAGGTGTACCGCAACGAGGGCAATAGGGAACTACCTTATAGCCCTTATAAAGAAGGCCTTTTTCCCAGATCTGCTTAAGTGCCCACCACTCTGATTCAATAAATTCGTTATGATATGTTACGTAAGGATCATCCATATCTGCCCAGAAGCCGACTATGCCGGAGAAATCCTCCCACATACCTTTATACTTCCACACGCTTTCCTTACACTTTTCGATAAAGGGTTCAAGACCATATTCTTCAATCTGCTCCTTACCGTCGAGACCAAGAAGCTTGTCAACTTCAAGCGCAACAGGAAGACCGTGAGTGTCCCAACCTGCTTTACGGAGCACCTTATAACCCTTCATTGTGCGATAACGGGGAATCATATCTTTGATTACACGTGTGAGCACGTGACCTATATGAGGCTTACCGTTAGCCGTGGGAGGGCCATCGTAGAAAGTATAGGTTTCACCCTCTTTTCGTTCATCTATACTTTTTTCGAAAATTCCGTTCTTTTTCCAGAAATCAAGAACTTCCCTTTCACGTTCAACAAAATTGAGGTCCGTTGATACTTTTTTATACATTGTCATTCAATCCTCTCAAATATTATCTATCTTTTCAAGAAATTCAGCACAAAGTGCCTTCATTCTGATTTTACTGCTCTCAATATCGGCTTTTACAGTTTCTGTACTGAGTTTCGCCTGTTTGATAATTGATTCTGCTTCCATACGGGCATTCTTTTTCATTTCCTCACACTGATAGCGGGCAAGTTCAAGGGATTTTTCAACCTCATCACTTTTCGCTCTGAGACCGGAAACTTCTGCTTCTGCCGCTTCAAGCTTTGCTATAAGCTCCGCATTATCACGATACATTATCTCAAAATCACGGATTATTTCATCCAGAAAATCATCCACCTGATCTCTGTCGTATCCTCTCATTTTAACGTCAAATTCTTTGCTTTGCACATCTGCAGGCTTTAACATATATAATCCCCCATTCAAAGGTATTTTTTAACAGTCAAATGAAGTCGTCCGCTACGGGTTTCTCCCGATACTTCCTGAAGGATAAACCTTCCGAAGCCACGAACTGAAAATAAATCACCCTCTCCCACTCTTGCAGACATATCTGCCGTGGGACGATGGTTGATGCTTACTTTTTCATGTTCTACA
>JAZRHF010000037.1:0-7121 GCA_045644565.1 Clostridia bacterium
CTCTATTAAGCGACATTGTAGATTATGATCGTGAATTTCTTAATGTATATGATTCTTCGAACAAAAAAATCGGTTCTGTTAAAGTATGGTTAGTTTCGATTGGTGTTCCACTGTTAGTAAAAGAAGTAAAAAAATGCACCATTAAAATTGGAAATGAAAAGTTTTGCGATTTAAAGAAATATGAATCTTTTGGAGACCTTGAATTTGATACATTGTATGGTGATATAAAAGTTTCTCATAAAGATAAAAAAGACTTTACAATTTCACATAAAGGGAAGAAAATAGCAGTACTACATACTGTACCTATTAATCTTAAAGATGGTTATGCAGATAAGTTCATTATAGAGTATGACGACCCTGAGTATGAGATAATTGCTGTGATGGTTGCTATTGGAATAGATATAATTAATGTATAGCAAAGCACTAAAAAGCACAGACCAAAACAGTCTGTGCTTTTAAAATGCCCATTTTATGCGGTTTTTAAGAACTTGGGTTTGTTACACATTATATGTATAGAGGGAGCACTGGCAGAAAGTCTTACTCCGTATTTTCCTCCGTGGCGGATGATTTCGGGCTCTTCCAATGAAAGCTCATCAGGGGCAGGGGTAACCACTCCGTAGCCCGTTTCACGCACCTTATGGAGGGCGTATTTGATTCTTGTGTATTCTTTTTCCATGGAAGAGAGGCTTATAAGAAGTCTCAAAAGCTTTTCATCACTATCTACATCAAAGCCTGTTGTTTCTTTTATTATTCCGTAGAAAAGCCCCTCGTCCAATGTGACTTTGATACTGACAGTCCCTGTGCCTAAGTTTACATTATCTACAAAGGCACTTGTCACAAAATCTTCTTCGGAAAGTGAGTTTGTGAGCTTTGAAATCTGGCTTATTCTGTGTATGTCGTGTACGGTTTCTCTGATTTTGGAGTAAATCTTGCTTTTCAGCTTGTGGTCAGAAGATAATGCATCAATCCAGGGCGGAATGTCTATGTCGATTTCGGTTACGGGAAATTCGTAAAGAACGGATTCCAAAATGGAAGTTATGTCTTTTTCGGTCATTTCGGCACAGTTTATTCTTTTAACCGAGACGTCATATTTTTTACTTATTTCATCAGCAGAAGCTATAGCTTCGTTGCTTTCCGGATTAACCGAGTTAAGCAATACCATAAAAGGCTTGCCGATAGCCTTAAGCTCTTCAATTACTCGTCCTTCGGCATCAATGTAGTCACTTCTCTGTATTCCCGTAATACTTCCGTCTGTTGTTATTACAAGACCTATTGTGGAGTGCTCGTTTATAACCTTTTTTGTGCCGAATTCCGCGGCATCGTTGAAGGGGATAGCTTCCTCTGACCATGGAGTCTTCACCATTCTGGGAGAATTTTCCTCCATATAACCTATGGCACCGGGAACTATATATCCTACGCAGTCAATCAGCCTTACGTTAAAGAATGAATTGTTTTTGTCAAGAGATATTTTAACCGCCTCGTTGGGAATAAATTTAGGCTCTGTTGTCATAATGGTTCTGCCTTCGGCACTTTGAGGCATTTCATCTGCTGCTCGGTCTCGTTTGTAAGGGTTATCAATTTTGGGCAGAACGAAATAGTCCATAAATTTTTTGATAAAGGTGGACTTGCCCGTGCGTACAGGACCTACAATGCCGAGATAGATGTCGCCCTGTGTGCGAAGTGCAATATCGGAGTAAATGTTTTCCATAAAATCAATCCTTTCTGAAGGCAAAAGGATTCATCTGCCCTCACATAAGTGTAGTTTGTACATACCTATGCTGAAGGTTTTTTGTTTATTCCGGATTTATAATAAAAATGATTGCAAGATAAGTGGCAAAAATGGTAAATAAATATTGACAAAAAACCTCTGTCATGGTAATATAACAAGGTAATGTATGCACAAACACTACATTAGTCCACGCATGATGGACAAAAATGGGGATTGTGCATGCATAAAATACAAAAAAGGGTGTGAAAGCACCCTGAAAATAGGAGGAATTTAATATGAAAAAGGTATTGGCACTTCTCCTGGTTTGCGTTATGGTTTGCATGTTGTTTGCAGCATGTGGCGAAACTAAGACCGGAGAAACAGACGGCAAGGTAATTAAACTCGGCGTTTTCGAACCCGCTACAGGCGACTCTGCTTCCGGCGGTAAGAAAGAAATGCTCGGCGTACAGTACGCTCACGCTCAGACTCCCACAATTGACATTGCAGGAGAAACCTACAAGATCGAACTCGTTTACGGTGATAACGGTTCTGACGCAGCAAAGGCTCCCACAGCTGCTTCTCAGCTTGTAAGTGCAGGCGTTGCAATGGTATTGGGTTCATACGGTTCCGGTGTTTCCATGGCAGGCGGCCCCATCTTCAATGATGCAGGACTTGCAGCACTCGGTATCACATGCACAAACCCCAATGTAACAGCAGGAAACGACTACTACTTCAGAATTTGCTTCCTTGATCCTTTCCAGGGCAGCGTTCTTGCAAACTTCGCAGTTGACAAGTTCGCAGCTAAGAAGGCTTACCTCTTAGGTGAACAGGGTAACGAATACGATCAGGGTCTTATCGCATTCTTCGAACAGGCATTCGTTGCTGCAGGCGGAGAAGTTATAAAGGCTTCTTTCCCCAAGGACAGCTCCGACTTCACAACATATCTTAACCAGGCTAAGAACGAAGGTGCTGAAGTTATCTTCACTCCCGTTTCTATCGCTTATGCTACACAGATCGTAAGCCAGGCTGCAAAGCTCGGTATCGAAATCCCCTTCCTTGGTTCTGACACACTTGACGATAACAAGGTATTGGAAGCAGCTAAGGGAACAGACGTTAAGCTTTATGTTTCTACATTCTATCAGGAAGGCGGTTCTCCTGAGTTTGACGCAGGTATCAAGGAATACATCAACACCAACGCTGACGCTAAGACAGCTAACGGCGGTGACGACACAATCTCTGCTGTAACAGCAATGGGTTATGATGCTTACTATGTAGCTCTTGAAGCAATCAAGGCTGCTGACTCTGCTGATCCCGCAGCTATCAAGGCTGCTCTTGGTGCTGTTACATACGAAGGTGTATCCGGTGCAATCGCATTTGTCGAAATCGGCGACGCTAAGAGAGACACAGCATACATCAAGACTGCTGATACAGAAGCAGGAGCATGGGCTCTTGAAACGGTTCAGACTGTAGCTGAATAATTAATAAATTAAATAAAGTCGGCGGGGGATAAAACCCCCGCCATACGGCTTTTTATGAAGACCGCGTCAAGAGCGGTTTTTGATAAAAAAAACGCTTTTGAGACGGCCTTTTGGTTGTTTTGCAAAGGAGGAAATTTAAGTGGAATTTATAATTTCAACACTGTTATCCGGTATATCTGTAGGCGGACAATATGCGTTAATTGCTATAGGATATACAATGGTATACGGTATTTTAAGACTTATTAACTTTGCCCACGGCGATGTGTTTATGGCGGCAGGTTTGATTATGATTTATCTGACAGCGGAGTTTCCCTGGTATATAGCTCTTCCTATTGCGGCAGTGGCTACGGTTATCATGGGATTTATAATTGAACGTGCGGCATATAAGCCCTTAAGAACCGCTCCCAGAATGTCCGTTATGATTTCTGCAATCGGTGTAAGTTATCTTATACAGAACGTTGCTACATATGTAACAGGCGGTCAGCCTATGGAATATCCCAAAATCCCCTTCCTTTCCAACATGGTGAATATCGGAGGAGCGGCTACCAGTATGGTTACCGTAATTACTCCCTTCTTGGTTATTTTGCTTGTTGTTGCATTGGTTATGCTTATTAACCACACTAAGATTGGTATGGCGATGCGTGCTTTGGCAAAGGACTTCGAAACCAGCCAGCTTATGGGTATTAAGATTAATAAGGTTATTTCCATGACCTTCATTATCGGTACATTCCTTGCTGCAGTAGGTTCATTCCTTTACTTCAGTAACTACACAAGAATTTATCCCGTATCCGGTGCGATGCCCGGTCTTAAGGCATTCGTTGCCGCAGTATTCGGCGGTATCGGTTCAATTCCCGGTGCGGTTATCGGTGCTTTCATCATCGGTATATGCGAAAATATCATAAAGGCACTTCCTCCCGCGTGGGATGTTTCAAACTTCGTTGATGCATTTACATTTGCACTTCTCATTATTATTCTCATTGCAAAGCCCACAGGCTTGTTCGGTGAGAAAGCAACAGATAAAGTATAAGGAGGCGGCAACATGAAAAAGAACAATAAAAATACTATAGCCGCACTCATCTTTTGCTTTGTGTTGCTTGCGGTTATTGTATTTCTTGAAAACTCAAAAATTATTCCCCCTACACACATTCTTTTTACAATAATCAAAAAGGGTGCGGTATATTCCCTCGTGGCAGTATCTATGAATCTCTTAAACGGCTTTACCGGTCTTTTCTCTTTAGGACAGGCAGGTTTTATGCTTCTTGGTGCTTATACCTATGCAATATTCATGGTTCCCACTGCTGTTAAGGATAATGTTTATTATCTTCATGGTGGTTCCGCAGTGAAGTTTTCTTTCCAGGAAATGTATGGTGCACTTTTCGGAATGGAAGGCTTTGGCGGTGCAATGAGCCTTATATTGGGAGTGCTTACTGCAGTTATTTTAGGCGGAATAGTAGCGGCGTTTTTTGCCTACTTAATCGGTCTTCCCGTATTAAGACTTAAGAGTGACTATCTTGCAATAGCAACTTTGGGATTTGCCGAAATTATAAGAGCTGTCTTCCAGTGGCAGAAGCTTGGACCTATAACAAACGGTGCCAACATGATAAATAATATTCCTTCGTTCTCAAACTTCAACATAAGAGCAGGGGGTAAGGTGGTATTTTATTTATCAAGCTTTGTTCCCGTACTCATTGCTATGCTTTGTGTGGCAGTTATCGTACTTTTAATTAATTCTTCTTACGGAAGAAGTTTCAAGGCTATAAGAGATGACGAAATTGCAGCTGAAGCTATGGGTATAAACCTTGCAAAGCACAAAATGCTTTCTTTCTGCATATCTTCTTTCTTTGCAGGAATCGGCGGTGCACTTTTTGCAATGTTTACAAACAACGCTCAGGCAAAGCCCTTTACATCGGCACTCACATACGAGATTCTTCTTATCGTTGTAATCGGCGGTATCGGATCTATTTCGGGCAGCTGTATTTCATCCTTCCTCTATGTGGCGTGCAGTGAGTGGCTCCTTCGCTTCCTTGACAATGAAACCTTTATCGGAAAATGGAAGGTTCCGCTTCTTAAAAACGGATTCAGAATGGTTGTATTCTCCGTTGTAATTATGATAGTGGTACTTTTCTTCAGAAACGGAATCATGGGTTCCAAAGAACTTACCCTGGATATGTTCAAGAGAAAAAATAAGAAGGGAGAGAAGGCGTGATGAGTAACAGTGTATTAAAACTTAACGATGTCACAATGCAGTTTGGCGGCGTTGTTGCGGTAAACAATCTTTCTCTCTCTGTAAATAAAAACGAAATTGTTTCCTTGATCGGACCTAACGGTGCGGGAAAAACAACGGTATTCAATGTTATTACCGGCGTTTATGAGGCTACAAACGGAAGAGTTGAATTTTTTGACGATATAATGCTTGAAAATAAGCCTCAGGGAAAAATGAAAAAGCTTTATGCGGGAGAAAATAACGGTAAGTATAAAAATACTATCGTTAAAACTCCCGATAAAATTACAAAGCTCGGCATTGCAAGAACTTTCCAGAATATAAGACTCTGGAAGAGTATGACGGTTTTTGATAACGTTTTAACTGCAAAGCACATGAGAGCAAAGCACAATGTGTTTTCTGCAACGTTCAGATTTTCTGCTAAGGAAGAAGCAAAGATGAGGGCGGAAACAGAAGCACTCTTAAAGGAACAGGGACTTTGGGAATTCCGTGACGAACTTGCAACAAGCCTTCCTTACGGACTTCAGAGACGACTTGAGATTGCGAGAGCGCTTGCAACAGAACCTAAGCTTTTGCTTCTTGATGAGCCTGCGGCAGGTATGAATCCCCAGGAAACTGAGGAGCTTACGGCATTTATAGGTGAGATAAGAGAAAAATACGATCTTACAATTTTACTTATAGAGCATCACATGAATCTTGTTATGGATATATCAGACAGAATTTATGTAATTGATTTCGGTAAGCTTATTGCAGAGGGTACTCCTGCTGAAATTCAGAAAAATGAAAGAGTTATTGATGCATATCTGGGGGTGAGCGAAGATGAGTGATTTCCTTAAAATTGAAGGACTTAAGGTTAACTACGGCGGAATTGAAGCTGTAAAGGGAATTGATATTGACGTTCCCGAAGGAAAAATCATCACACTTATCGGCGCAAACGGTGCCGGTAAAAGTACCACTCTTAAAAGCATCGCCGGTCTGGTTAAGCCCAGAGAAGGAAAGATTACCTTCATGGGTGAGAATATAACAGGAAAGAATCCCACTGATATAGTGGCAAAACATATTACCTTGGTTCCCGAAGGAAGAAGAATTTTCCCCGACCTTACAGTTAAGGAAAATTTGAAAATCGGTGCTTATTTAAGAAAAGATAAGCTTGATGATGACTTTGAATATGTTTACAGTCTTTTTCCGAGACTTAAGGAAAGAGAATGGCAGGCGGGAGGTACGCTTTCCGGCGGTGAACAGCAGATGCTTGCGGTAGGTCGCGCACTTATGAGTCGCCCCAAGGTTATTATGATGGATGAGCCTTCCCTTGGTCTTGCTCCTCTGGTAGTTCAGAGCATATTTGAAATAATCAGAACAGTTAACAAGCAGGGAATAACAGTTCTCTTAATCGAGCAAAATGCAAACATGGCTCTTCAGACAGCAGACTTTGCCTATGTTCTTGAAACAGGTTTGATAACTAAAACAGGAACAGGTGCTTCTCTTTTAGCAGATGACAGCATAAAGGAAGCTTATCTTGGTAAGAGTAAATAACCCTTTGGCTATCCGGAATTTTTTTCGGATAGCTTCGGTTTAAGCAGAGGGAAGTTGATCCCTATAAGCCTTAAACTTGTTGAATTTGCACACTTCCAATTTGTCGTCCTCGTAAGACGTCAGTCTTGCTTCGTCCTTGAGGAAAAAACAACGACATCGAGTCTGTTGTTTTTTGCTCAAA
>JAZRHF010000038.1:0-27844 GCA_045644565.1 Clostridia bacterium
GAGAGTTGTTGACGGAAACCAGAGAGTCGCATGGCATTCAGACCCTGCCGACAAAGACAAATTCCCCATAATTTTAACCGTGGATTTAGGAGATATATACACGGTTTCGGAAGTAGAATATGCTCCGAGAATTGACGATACAACAAAACACGGCATATGGACAGACTTTTCCGTATGGGCAAGTGTAGACGGAGAAGAATATGTTCCTGCACTTGAAAATGCTTCTCTTGAGTTAAATCTTAACAATCAGAGAATCAAATTTAAGGAGCCCGTAACGGCAAGATTCTTTGAATTTGAAATAAACGAAGGATATAGAGGATATGCAACCTGCGGAGATTTGTTCTTTTACGAAAGGGCAGAAGATACCGAGGAACGTGAATCCGTAATAAAGGAAAAATATGTCCTTCAGATAGATTCAAATGTTATAAAAACTGAAAAGGGCGGCAAAATAAGCGAAAAAACAATCGACGTTGCACCCTTTATAGATTCGGGCTATACACAGATTCCTTTAAGAGGACTCCTTGAAGAAATGGGAGCAAGTCTTACCTGGGACGGAGTGCATCAGAAAATAGACATAAGTGCAACGGGAATAAAGATAGAAATGCAGATAATGAACGATGCGGTTTATGTAACCAACGATAAGCTCGGAAGAGTCAGATATACTCTTCAGACGCCTCCGCAGATTAAAGATTCAAGAACCTTTGTGCCTCTCAGATTTATATCCGAAAACCTTGGCTATAATGTAGAGTGGAACGGCGAAACAAGGGAAATTACCATAACCAAATAAAAATACGGCGGTACTTCTTAAGGTGAAGTATCGCCGTATATTATTTTTTTACAGTTTTTTCTTTGTATTCGGTGGGATTCATTCCGGTAAGAGACTTAAACACCCTTAAGAAATTAGACATGGATTCAAAACCTGAATTGAAGCATATTTCGGTGACAGACATATCGCTTATCTTGAGCAAAACTTCAGCACATTCGGTTTTGCGCTTATTTAAATATTCGCTGAAACCGTAACCTGTGTGCTTTTTGAAATACTTGCTGAAATAATCAGGCGATTTTCCGACAAGAGCGGCAACGTCCGAAACGGATGGATTATCTCTGAAATGAAGGTCTATATATTGAAGAGCTTTATCCGTGTCGGATTGCTTTGAGGATTTTATGATATGGCCATCACTGCTGTATTCTTTTAGAATAATAAGGAGTAATGATTCCATAAGTCGTTTTATCAGAGTTTCCTTGAAGGGTTTATCATAATCCTTTACCGAATCGAGTATTGAATAAAGCTTTTCAAGAGTCTCGGTTTTTTCTTCACTCAGAATAATAAAACGACTTGAGTTTCTGCCGAAAAGCTGTGCGGCTATGCCGCCCGGTATGCATTTTTCGGTAAACATTGCAACGGCAACTGATATTTCGTCTTTCACTTCATAGCTGTGAAAATCCGCGGGCGTTAAAATAGAAATAGAACCACGCTTTTTTGTATATTTTTCACCGTTTATATATTCTTCTGTTTCTCCTGACAAAGTGAGTTCAAGCTCATAAAATTCATGTGAGTGTAATGGCGATATGTGGGGATGGTAAAATGTTGACCATTCTATGCCGATTCCGTCTTCGTTTATATGTCTGTCTATTTTAAGTTTAATCGGGGTATTCATACAATCACCTCAAGAAAAGTATAGCTTCCTGAATGTAAAAAATCAAGAAAAACTTTCAGATTTTGGAAAAAATTAAGTTAAATGTCGGAATATTGTAAGTTATATGCGGAAAACTGTTAGACGAAACGGGGAATTTAGTAGTAAAATAATTATGAAAGTTTATAAATATGGAGGGTATTTATATGAAGGGGACTAAGAAGGTTTTAGCTCTGACTGTTATATTGGCGTTGCTGTCATCTTTTTGCACTTTTGCGGCAGAAAAAAGCTACAGCGTTGTAAATGATGCAAAATCAGGAGCTAGTTTTTCGGTAAAGGAAGATGCAGGAGTTTTCGGCATAGAAGAAACTCACTTTTTTTTGGAAGATGTAAATCTTACCGGCGTCAATTCTGTGAGAATATCTGCTCTTTGTGACAAAGTAGGCGGAAACGGCGATTTGATTCTTGTAAGGCTTGACAGCGAAAAAGGCAAGGTTATCGGAAGGATAGACCTTGGCGTAAGTGATAGCTATACAGAATATACCGGAGGAATTGAAAAAACAGAGGGCGTACACGATGTTTATTTTATGAGCCTTTTGTCTTCAAATTCAACAAAGGTGAAATCGGTTACATTTTCGGATAAAGAATATGCTTTTGAATATGAGGAAATACCCTATGATAAAGTGATTGACAAGCACGAATCCACCTGGGCACTTACTGATGTTTTGGGCAGAAAAATGGCGGATTATGAAGAAGTTGGTCCCATCAGGGAAGGCAAAGAAGTAGGCATATTTTACTGGACCTGGCACAAGCTTTCAGGAGCGAATGATCCTGTAAACATCACAGAGTTTATGAAAATGCATCCTGATGCAAAGTATGACTATAATCATCCGGCGTGGCCGAAAAGCGGAGTAACGTATTATTGGAATGAACCTCTTTTCGGATATTATACGGCAGAAGACTATTGGGTTATGCGTAAACACGCTATAATGCTTGGGAATGCAGGTGTTGATGCAATGTTTTTCGATTGCACCAACGGAAAGGCAACATTCAGAGCATCTTACGAGGTTTTATTTCAGGCGTTGAGGGATGCTATGAATGACGGAAACAAGGTTCCGAAAATCGGCTTTGTAAGCAATTTTGCATCGACTAATCCCGATGCAAAGTATAATCTCTTGTCAACATATTTCGGCGCATATCATGGCGGAAAATATTCGGATTTGTGGTATTATTTAGACGGAAAGCCTTTAATAATCGCTCACCCCGATCAGCTTAAAGCAGAAGGGGATACTGAACTTTCCGCAATTATGGACGAGGTTAAAAGCTTCTTCACCTTCAGACGCCCCCAGCCTGACCACACACAGAAACTGTCCAATGACGATGAGTGGGGATGGCTTCGTACATATTCAAACACACTCTCTAAAAAGAGAGCTGACGGAACTTATGAAATGGCAAGCGTTGGCGTGGCGGTAAACCGTTCCTATGAGACAGGGAAAATAGATGCAATGAACACTCCTTATGTAATGGGACGAGGCTATATGGAAACTCTCGGAGATGATCACGGGGCAGATGCTCATAAGTACGGCTACTTATTCCGTGAACAGCTTTCGGCGGCTCTTGATAATGACACAGAGCTTATGTTTGTTACAGGTTGGAATGAATGGACTGTTGTACGTCACATCGAATGGAATACAACTAAAAATGCTTTCCCCGATCAGTATGACGATGTGGCAAGCCGTGATATTGAACCTACAAAAGGTGAGCTTAAGGATATTTATTACTGTCTTTTGGTTGATGCGGTAAGACGCTTTAAAGGCGCGGAACCTGTAAAAGCGGCAGGAGCAGAAAAAACCATAGACCTTAAGGATTTAAGCGCCTGGGACAGCGTTGATAACGAATATTTCGGTGACAGAGGAACCTATAAGCGTAACAGCCCGGGAATGGGAAATGTTACCTACAAGGACGATTCCATGAGAAACAATCCCGTATATATGAAGGTGGCAAGGAATAAATCTTTCCTTTACTTTATGGCTGAAGCAGAAACCACACTTACCGGTACGGCTGAAGCAGACTTTATGAACCTTTATATAAATTCCGACAGACTTTACTATACGGGATGGGAAGGCTATGACATATTATTGGCAGGAGGAAAGGTTTATACTCTTTCGTCTGACGGTGCAAAAACCGAATCGGGAACTTATGAATATGAAATTGCCGATAAAACTCTGGTGATTAAGGTTGAAAGAGCTCTTCTTAATCTTTCAGGAATGCTTGATTTTGAATTTAAGTGGGTTGACAACTCTGCAGCAGGCGACGTTTTGAACTTTTATATAGAAGGCTGCGCAGCACCTATGGGCAGATTTAACTATGTTTATAAAGAAAAAGCGGAAAATGCACCTACCGTTTCAGAAAGAGCGGAGCTTAAGGGCACAACAATTGTAAAGCCCGGAAGCACGAAAATGCTGGTTTCCGGCGGAAAAAGTAATTTATCGGAAACAAATCCCTTGGATTTTTGTGTTGAAATAAACGGCACAGCATACATTCCTTATACTGCATTAAATAAAATTTTAGGCTTCGGAAAAACAAAAACGGAATATGATTCATTTTATAACATTCTCTTTGTTTACACATCTGATTCCGACGGCGTAAATATAGGTGACCGCAAGTGGGCAGGAGCTGTTTTGGGAACAAATGAGATAAAGGTTAACGGCGTAGCAAAAGCACTTGCCAATCCTTTGATAGCATATAACAATACGGTGTATGTCCCCGTAACTTTGCTTTCCGACGGCTTTTCATACAGCGTGGAAAAAACAGAAAGCGGACTTTATGTGATAAACGGAACTGCTGCCAATGCGGACATATATGCAAAGTATTTTGATTAAGGAGGAAATGATGATGAAAAAGATAATTTCTTTATTGTTGACGCTGATACTTTGCCTTACGGCATGCGTTTTAACTTCATTTGCAAGCGAGACGGAAATTGCAAAAAGCCCTTCCTGGAAAATTTCGGCAAGTACATATATGGGTGAAGCTTTTTCGGTGGAAAAAGCATTCGACGGAAACGATGCCACACTCTGGCATTCACATTACACCGTGGTAGATGGTGGTGCGGTGCCTTCGGAAATTCCAAGCTCTATATCCGTTGACTTCGGAAAAGAAGAAACAGTATCGGGCTTTACCTATGTAAGGAGAAAGGATAATCCTTCGGGTCTTTTTACAAGCTTTGAAGTATTTTCATCAAACGACGGAACCAATTTTACATCCATTTATAAGGGAACCTTTGATTTTGGCGCTGACAGAAGCGATATGAGTGACAAAACCGCATCCTGGGGCAATAAAAAGATGCGCGCAATAAGAATTCTCTTTACGGGAAAAGGCGTTGCAACAGCGGCTGAAATTAAGTTTTTAACAAACAGCGAAGCGGTAAAACAGGAAATTCCCGAAGGGAAAAAGGCATCCAACGGAGTTTATGTTCTTGACAGAAGTGAATGGAGCATAACCTCCGATTCGGAAATAAAGAGCGTACCAATAACAAATGTTCTTGACGGTGACATAAATACTTTCTGGCACTCATTTTACACCGCATCCGGGGGAAGCGTGGTTTCAAAAGACGATCCTCCTTTTACAGTTGAGCTTGACCTTAAAAAGAAGGAAAAAATTTCGGGACTCATTTTTACACCGAGAAACAGCATGGCGGGAATTATTACAAAGTTTGACCTTTATGCATCATGTGACGGCGGAGAATATAAAAAGCTTTTGGAAGACAAGGTGCTTCTTGATAATACAGACGAGAAAGAAGTACTTTTCAGAAGTAATGTTGAAGCTGATAAGCTTAAAATAGTAGTAACTGAGGGAACATCAAAATACGGAACTTTGGCAGAGCTCAATGTGGTTGGTGAAAACAAGGATGCCGAAACAATCAGCTTTGAAGAATTCTTTTCTGAGGACAGTATGGAGCGTATGGTGCCCATTGACAAGGTTGGAATGACCGTGAATTGCGATGCACCCTTCTGGGCAAGCTTTAAGCCCGGTAACATTATTGACGGAAATAAAAACACCTTCTGGCAGACAGAAGCAGGCAGCGATTTTATTTTAACGGTTGATTTTAACAGAGTTGAAAAGTTTGGTGAAATTGAGTATATCCCGAGAAACAGCGAAGATTTCCACGGTTTCTGGCTGGACTTTGACATAGCGGTAAGTGTTGACGGCGAAAACTGGGATGTTGTGGCAGGAAACTATACGCTTGAGAAAAATCTCGGAGTAAATAAAATTACTCTTGATAAAGAGGTTGAAGCAAGGTTTGTTGAATTTTTATTCAACGAAACAGTAGAGCGAAGAGTTTCATGTGCAGAGCTTACATTCTATCAGACAATCGCAGCAAAAAAAGAAATGGCTGAAAAGAATAAAGAAAGCTATACACTTACCATCGGAAGCAATGTGATAGAGGTTTATAAAAACGGCGAAAGCTATGAAAAAACCATTGACGTTGCACCTTATATCGTGAACGGCTCAACGCTCATACCCCTACGTGGTCTTATGGAGGAGATGGGTGCAACCATTGACTGGGTAGCTCACAATCAGATGATTTATATCGATAACGGCGTTTATTATATTGAACTTCAGATATGGAACAAAATTGTATATGTAGAAAGTCAGAGCTTCGGCAGAGTGAGATATGCATTGCTCAATTTCCCTGTTATTAAGGACTCAAGGACATTTATACCTGTGCGATTTGTATCAGAACAGCTTGGCTATGATGTTACATGGGTTGCCGAAGAACAGAAAATTATAATTACAAGAAAAGCGTGAAGGAATGATTAATATGACAACTCCATTATATAAAAAGAAAACATACTGCAATCCGCTCTCAATTCCCGATATGCCGATGGGTGAGAACTATGGTGCGAATCCTATGGCGTATTGCGATGAACCGCGCCTTGATTTCAGATCAATATCAGACCCCAGCGTTTTATATTATGATAATAAATGGTATTTATATCCAAGCTACGGTATGTGCTATGTTTCCGAGGATTTTGCCAATTTCAAACACGTACGCACAGAGCCTTACAATGTGGGGTATTCTCCGTCTGTTATTCCTCACAGAGGAAAATTTTTGATGACAGCACATTCAAACGGCTTATTTATAGGCGACAGCCCCACAGGTCCCTTTACCTTCGTTGATGACTTTATAAAGACCGACGGAAGAAAAATTCGCCCCATAGACTCGGCACTTTTCCGAGACGATGACGGAAAGATTTATATTTACTGGTTTGAGCAGACAATTCCTGATGAGCGTGGACGCTTTACAGCAATGACAATGGGAGTTGAGCTTGACGGAGACGATCCGAGGAAGTTTAAGACAGAGCCCGTTCTTATTCATAAGTTTAATCCCGACCACTTCTGGGAAAGAGGCGGTGCATACAATCAGAACTATGAAAGCGGTTGGGTTGAAGGCCAGTGGATGATGAAGCATAACGGAAGATATTATATGATATATTCCGCATCGGGAACTGAATTTCCCAACTATTCTATGGCAGCATATTATTCCGACGAAGGACCTCTTACAGGTTTTAAGATTCAGAAACATAATCCCATCTGCCGTCACGAACACGGCATTGTAAGCGGTGCGGGACATGGTTGTATTGAGCACGGTCCCGATAATACCCTTTGGGCGTTTTACACAATTACTGCACCTGCAACTCATCCTTTTGAAAGAAGAATAGGTATGGATCAGGTTTTCGTTGACGAAAACGGTGAGCTTTACTGCAACGTAACAGATACTCCTCAGCTTGGATACGGTGAGACGCCGGGAAACAGCGATGCAGGCTTACTTCCTGTTAATGCAAGGCTGAGACACAGGACAAGAGGTTCGAGCTACGAAAGCGGCAGAAATGCTTTTTACGCCTTTGATGAAAGTATGCTTACCTGGTGGCAGCCCAAAGAAGATGATAAAGAGCCCTGTCTTTATATGGACCTTACGGCAGACTATACCTGCGAGGCTGTGAGAATTGTATGGCGTGATGTAAATATGGATGTTGAAAAAGGCAGATTGCCCGGTCCCTTTAAATATGTGATTGAACAGCGAATGAAGGTAGGAGAGGGCGAATGGGAAACTGTTCTTGATATGAGCAATAACGAAGAGGACAGAAATATAGATTATAAAACCTTCCCTCCGATTTTGTGTCGTGAAGTACGCCTCCGCATCGTGGGTTGGCCCGAGGGCATAACTCCCGGTGTTACAAGCTTTACTCTTTTCGGAAAAATGGAAAAGAGGGAAGCTGATGTTTAAAAATGCGAAATGGATTAAGGCGCCCATAGACAAAGAAGGAGCCTGCTTTATATTCAAGCGTGATTTTTCGGCAGATAAAGAAATTGAAAAAGCAACGCTTTTCATAACTACCCTCGGACTTTACAAAGCATATTTAAACGGCAAAGAGTTAAACGAAAGTCTCTTTACACCGGGATTTACTGCATACGATAAAAGAATTCAGTATCAGGAATATGACGTAACGGAGCTTATCAAAAGAGATAACACTCTTGCTGTTGAGGCTGCCGAAGGTTGGGCTGTCGGTAATATGACAATTCTTCCCGGCAAAAATCACCGATATTCCGACCATATAAAGGTAATTTATTCTCTTTTACTTACATACAAAGATGGTGAAAAGAGAGAAATTGCATCGGACGAAGAAACTTATGTTACAACAAGTCATATTATATCTTCATCCATTTATGACGGAGAATCTGTTGATATGACGGCGGAGATAAAAATGCTTGGAAATGCTGTTATTACAAGCTATGATACAAAGTTTGTTCCGGACTTAAGTGAACGTATAGCCGAGCACGAGGTGTTTTATCCCGTATCGCTTATCATAACTCCGAAGGGAGAAAAGGTAATTGACTTCGGACAAAATCTGGCAGGATATGTTGAAATTTCCGTTTCCGGGAAAAAGGGCGACCGTATAACACTTAGCCACGCAGAGATTTTAGATGCTGACGGAAATTTTTACACAGACAATTTAAGAAGCGCAAAGGCTATAAACACCTATGTGCTTAAAGGCGGAGAAATCGAGACCTTCAAGCCGAAATTTTCCTGGCAGGGCTTTCGTTATATAAGGCTTGATGAATATCCGAATAAGGAAATTGATTTGTCATCATTCAAGGCGTTAGCTGTGTATTCCGACATTAAAAAAATATCTGATTTTACATCGGGAAATGAAAAAATCAATCAGCTTTATCATAATATTATTTGGGGACAGAAAGGAAACTTTCTTGACATTCCCACAGACTGTCCTCAAAGAGATGAACGTATGGGCTGGACCGGTGATGCACAGATTTTTGTCCGTACGGCGGCGATAAATTTTGATGTTGAAAAGTTTTTCGGAAAGTGGCTTTCAGACCTTGCGCTTGATCAGGGGGAAAACGGCGAGGTGTCCCTTTTTGTTCCTAACTGCCGTCTGGATTTCCCGAAACAAGGTATGGCGGCGTGGGGAGATGCGGTAACAATATGCCCATGGGAGATTTATCTTGCTTACGGAAATAAAGAAATTCTTTCCGATATGTATCTTCCTATGAAAAAATGGGTAGATCATATGCATAATTCGGGTGAAGAGGAGTTTTTATGGCTTGGAGCAAAACAGATGGGAGACTGGCTTGCTCTTGATAGTGAAGAAGCAAGAACAAGCAATAATCCTGTGGCAGGGAGAACACCGAAGGATTATATTGCCTCGGCATTTTTTGCTAAAAGTACGAAAATACTTATAGATTCAGGTAAAATCCTGGGTAAGGATATGGCTGAATATGAAAAGCTTTATGAAAATATAATAAAGGCTGTAAGAGAAAAGTATTTTGTTAACGGACTTCCGTCAGAGCTCACGCAGACCGCCTGCGCTATGGCTCTTTGCTTTGATCTTTGCGAAGATAATAAAAAGGTGGCAAAGGAGCTTTCAAGAATGGTCAGGGCTAACGGAAACAGGCTTGACACAGGCTTTGTCGGAACGCCCTATCTACTTCACGCATTGTCTGAAAACGGCGAAGCGGAAACCGCCTATGATCTTCTTTTTCAGGAGGGCTTCCCCTCGTGGCTTTACTCTGTAAACAGGGGCGCAACAACCATGTGGGAGCATTGGGACGGAGTGAAGGAAGACGGCTCATTCTGGGATAAGGTGATGAACTCATACAACCACTATGCCTACGGTGCTGTGGGGGACTGGATATTCGGTGCTGTGGCAGGAATAAAGTGTTTGCCGGACGGAGCAGGCTATAAGCATATAGAAATAAAGCCTTTTACGGATAAAAGAATGGGCTTTCTTAAATACAGCATAAACACACCGGAAGGAATGCTTTTAAGCCATTGGTATTATGATGCGGAAGATAAAATTCATTTTGAATTTGAAATTCCTTCAAATTCCCGTGCGGAAATAACCTTGCCTGACGGAAGATTTTACAGCGTGGCAGGCGGAAAATATTCGTTTATTTGTAAATGATTATTGCGTAAAAGTTTTTTATATGTTATACTATTGTCAGTAAATAAGAAAAGGGGTAAAAATATGAAAAAAGTAAAAGATAAAGAAATACTTGTTGGTGCAGACTTTGCAGGATACCCGCTTAAAGAAGCTGTTTGCGAGCATTTAAGAGCAAAGGGCTGGAAGATAACGGATGTAGGCGTTAAGGCTGATTCTGATCCTGATGATACAGATTTAATGTTTCACAGAGTAGGACTTCGTGCAGGCGCAATGATTTCGGAGGGTGAATTTGAAAGAGCACTTTTATTCTGCGGAACAGGTATGGGAATCCATATTGCCGCAAGCAAGTGTCCTCACGTTCATGCCGGTGTTGTAGAAAGCGTTCCTGCGGCACTTCGTGCAATTACAGGTAACGGTGTAAACGTTCTTGCTATGGGCGCATTCTACGTTGCTCCTGCTCTGGGAGGCGATATCGCCGATGCATATCTTAATGCAGACCTGGGATCGGGCTATGAATGGTGGAAAAATTTTTACGAATTCCATAAGCTTGCTATTGATGAGCTTGAAGCATTTGACTATGAAGAGTATAAGAAAAACGGCTTTAAGGTAAATAAATTGGGCGACTTCCCTTTAAAGCTTGAAAAGAAACCCGAATAATAAAAGAACCGTCAGCCAACGGCTGACGGTTTTTTCTATTTTAACATCTTCTTATATTTGTGCGGTGTTATGCCGTAGTGCTTTTTAAAAAGGGCAATAAACCAGGAATAGTCGGGAAATCCGCTGCTTTCAGAGGCATCCGTAACATTTGCACCTTCCGCCAAAAGCTTTGCTGCATTGGCAAGACGTTGCTTTTTTAAGTATTCGGAAGGAGTGGTGTTAAGAGTTGATTTGAAATGACGTTCCAAAGTATTAATGCTTACGTGAGCAAATTCGGCAATTTCATCTATGGCGGTGATGTTTGCAAAATTTTGGTTTATATAGTTTATGGCACATATAATGTCGGGAGGATAATTGCTTTCGGATTTATCGGAAACATCAGCGTTTTCAAGTAGCGTTATAAGCTTGAAAAAATTAAAATATTTTAAGCTTTCGTTTTTTTCGGGCAAGGTCATTTTCATACATAGTGCATTAAGCGCCTCGCTGTCAGTAGGGGATAAAGTAAGGTGATTGTTTTCGCCCAATCCTCTATTATAAAACAAATCGAAAAGCTTTTCGTTTCCTGATGACTGAAACCAAATGCAAAAGTGCTTATGCAGTTTTTCCGAATGATAAACACAATGATGATATTCAAAGGGACGGGTGATTATTATATCTCCCGGCTTAACGGGATAAATCTGATTTTCAACGATAAATGAAACATCTCCGCTTAAATTTATATAAATTTCACATTCGTCGTGTATATGTGAGTCGTTGATGTTGGTTTTGCTGTATCTGTAGGATTCAGAATATCTGATCTTAAAATCAAAAGACTTGATTTCTGAAAACTGTTCTTTATTTTCTTTCATAAAAACACCCCCCTTTTTGGTGATTATACAATGTTTTTTGGTGATTTGTCAATATAAACAGAGCCGAATTTGCCCTATAATTGCAAACGAGGTGTTTTTATGTATTATATATTACTTACAATAGCAACAATTTTACTGGCAGGAAACTTTGTCATAACCAAGCTCTATCAAAAAAAGAAAGGCACTTCTCCCAAAGCAGGTCTTTTGTTCAATGCTCTTTCGGGGCTTTTTATGGCAATCATATTTCTGTGCATAAGTGCATTTGAGATAAAATTTACGCCTTTTTCGCTTGCCATGTCTGTTTTAAGCTCTGTCTTGATGATGAGCTATACACTTATCGGATTTAAGCTTTTAAAAGGCGGCACAATGGCAGACTATATGCTGTTTTTAATGACGGGAGGAATGATAGTTCCCTACATATACGGCATATTGTTTCTGAATGAGGATTTCACCATTATCAGAACATTGGCACTTTTAGTAATAGTGGCGGGCGTTGTGATAGCAAATTACAGCGAAGAAAAGATATCTCTGAAAAGGCTTCTTATGTGTATCTCTGTTTTCTTATTAAACGGATTTGTAAGTATCGCATATAAGGTTCACTAGATAGGAACCTTTATTATTCCCGAAAACGGAGTTCCGGAAACTTTATATCAGGCAGTAAATGCGGACAACTTTGTGGTATTAAACGGAATAGTACGTTTTGTAATAGCGGGTATTGTATTTCTGCTTATGAAAAATACATCAGAAGAAAAGGAAGCTCTTCCTAAAGTGAAATTTTCTTTTATACTTATTTTAATCGGATTCGGAGCTTTGATCAGCGGAACATCTTCGATGCTTCAGCTTATCGGAGCATCGCACCTTCCGGCAACAATAAATTATCCTTTTATAACGGGGGGAACAATCGTATTTACTTCTATAGCAGGAGTTCTTTTCTTCAAAGAAAAGCTTAAAGTAAAAACCGTTATAAGCATTGCACTTTGCTTTATCGGAACACTTATGTTTTTATAAAAATAAAAGGAGCGGTTTCGTCTTAAAACCGCTCCTTTTGTTTGACTTTTTAAGGAGTGTATGTTATAATAATCACATTGAAATCCTATAGATACGGGATTAAATAAGACATATGTCCTATTAAAAATAAAGGAGCTTTTATATGAATGATTTACTGAAAGAAATTTTAGATAAATGCAGTGAGTATAAAAAAGCGGGTAAGCTTGCAAACTACATTCCCGAACTTGCAAAGGCGGAAGTTGAAGATTTCGGAATATGCATTATTTCCGATATTGACAAGCTTCATTTTGCAGGGGACTATGATAAAAAGTTTACAATGCAAAGCATTATAAAACCTATGATTCTTTTACTTGCGATTATGGATAACGGTGAGGATGCCGTGCGTAATCTTGTAGGTGTTGAATCAACGGGTAAGCCTTTTGATGCATTTAATTACAGCGACCAGGCTTTAAGATGTGAACATATAAACCCCATGGTAAATGCAGGTGCCATTGCACTTTGCACCCTTATTATCGGAAAGGATCATGAAGAAAAATTTTCAAGGCTTCTTGATTTAACCCGTATGATTTCAAACAACCCTGCTTTGGAAGTAGATGAAGCTGTTTATAAATCGGAAAAGGCAACAGGCAGTAAAAACAGAGCTCTTGCTTATATGCTTAAGGCTTACGGTATGATTGATGCCGATGTGGAAGAGGTGCTTGAAGTTTACTTTAAGGCGTGTTCCGTAAAAGCGAGCTGTGCGGATCTTGCAAGAATTGCATATGTTCTTGCGAATAAGGGCGTTGATCCTGAAACAGGCAAGCAACTTTTTGAGAAAAAACACGCCCAATATATCAATGCGGTATTGATGAATTGCGGTATGTATGACGGCTCAGGTGAGTTTGCCGTAAATGTGGGTATTCCTGCAAAAAGCGGCGTAGGCGGAGGAATTATGGCAATTGTTCCCGGAAGAATGGGGATAGGAATTTATTCTCCTGCTCTTGATAAGAAAGGGAACAGCTGTGCAGGAATAAAAGCACTTGAATTATTAAGCAGAGAACTTGATTTAAGCATTTTTTAATTTCGGAAGGGGCAGAAAAATGTATAAATACGAAACACATCTTCACACTTATCCTGTCAGCAGATGTGCATCGGGTACCGTGAGAGAATGTCTTGAATTTTACAAAAAACTTAACTATGACGGAGTGTTTATCACCAATCATTTTCTTGACGGAAATATAAATATAAACGAGCCAATGACCTATGAAGAAAAGATAAATTTTTATTTTTCAGACTATGAAGAAGGCGTGAAAATAGGAAAAGAAATCGGGATAAAGGTTTTTTTAGGGGTTGAAATTTCCTATAAAGGTACAGACTTTTTGATTTACGGACTTTCAAAGGAATGGTTTTTGGCGCATCCTGAAATTATGGAAATGAAAAAAAGCGACGAGCTTAAATTATTTATTGAAAACGGAGCACTGGTAATTCAGGCGCATCCCTACAGGGAAGCTTCTTACATAGACCATATAAGGCTTTTTCCGAGATGTGTTCACGGCGTTGAACTGAATGCATCAAGATCGAAAGAGGAAAATGAAATTGCAAAGCTTTATGCAAAGCATTACGGGCTTTTGGTGTTTGCGGGAAGTGACAATCATATGAGAAGCGCAGACAGAGATTTAGGCGGAATGGAAAGCGAAAAAAGCATAAACAGCGTTGAGGAATTTATAGAAGCTGTTAAAAGCAAAGAAGCGATGCCGTTTTTAACAGAAAATTGAGAAAGGGAAGAGTTTTATGAAAATTGCTACTACAATAGGAGAAATGTATCCTTTTACAGCTAATAACACAGTCAAAGCTATCGAGGCTTACGAAGGAATCGGGTTTAAGTATCTTGATTACAGCTTTTACAATGTAGTGAGAACGGCTAATCATCCTTTTATGGAAGAAGCTTGGAAGGACGGGATTTACGAGGCGAAGGAAACGGCAGAAAAGTTTGGGTTCACTTTTGTTCAGGCGCACGCTCCCGATTGTGATATCAGAGGAGAAGGAATGGAAAAGGGAATACTCGGAACAATCCGTTCCATTGAAGCCTGCGGAATTCTCGGCATTAAAAATATGGTTATTCATTCCGGATTTTTCCGAGAAATAAAATATTCCGACGACAAAGAACTCTATTTTAAGGCAAACGAGCCTTTTTTCAGAGCGCTTATACCTGCAATGGAAGAAAATAATGTAAATATTCTCTTTGAAAATACAACGCTTAAGCATTGCCCCGAAAACTGCTTTTTCCCCATAAAGGGAAAGGATCTTAATGACTTTGTTTCTTATATGAATCACCCCTTATTTGCAACAGCGTGGGATATCGGACATGCTAATATGGACGGTACTGACCATTACACCGAAATTATGGATATGGGCAAAAACTTAAAGGCAATCCACGTTCACGACAACAACGGTTTAAGAGACGAACATATAGCACCCTTCCTCGGAACATCGGACTATGATTCTCTGATGAAGGGATTAATTGATTCGGGATTCTCGGGATACTTTACCCTTGAATCAGACGGATTCTTCAAATTAAACAGAGGAAGAAGCGGAGAAAAGCTTTCTCATATAAATCTTGAACTTAAAAGAGAAGCTCTTTCGATGCTTTATAAAATAGCAAAATATATTCTTTCGTCATACGATGTTTACGAAGACTAAAATAGAACGACAAAATACGGGGAAGTGACTATCTTGTCAAAAGGAAAATTTCAGATTGATATGAGCAAGGGCTCAATATTCAAAAATACAGTTATGTTTGCAATTCCGTTGATGCTTGCAAGCTTTCTTCAGCTTTTCTATAATGCGGCAGACCTTGTAATTGTAAGCCGTTTTGCAGGCTCAAATGCTATGGCATCCGTTGGTGCAACATCATCTGTAACCAATCTTCTTATAAACCTTTTTATCGGTTTGTCTCTCGGCGGTGGCGTTATTGCATCGAGAAAATTCGGTGCAAAAGACAAAGCGGGGATGGAGCGAACGGTTCATACAGCTATGCTTTTAGGTCTGGTTGTAGGTATATTAGCGGGAATCCTCGGTATGTTCATATCTGAACCCATTCTTAAAATGATGGGAACACCTGAAGGCGAGGTATTAGACGGTGCGGTTTTATATATGAGGATACTTTTTATAGGTGTTCCCGCATCACTGTTATATAACTTCGGTGCGGCAATCCTTCGAGCTACAGGGGATACCAAAAGACCGTTATATATACTTGCGGCGTCCGGACTTGTTAATGTGGCGCTAAACTGTGTTCTTGTTATAGTGTTTCATCTTGATGTAGCGGGTGTTGCCATTGCAACTGCAGCATCCAACTATATATCTGTTATCGCTGTACTTTACATAATGTTCCATTCTTCGGAAGATGTGAAGCTTGAAATCAGTAAACTTAAGTTCTATAAAGCAGAACTTAAGGAAATATTGAAAATAGGTGTACCTGCAGGTGTGCAGTCGTCATTTTTCAGTTTGTCAAATACCGTAATACAGTCCTCGGTAAATGCATACGGTGAAGCGGCAATCGCAGGAAACGCCGCAGGCGGAAGCATAGAAGGCTTCGTTTATGTTGCGATGAATGCTTTCTACCAGGCAACCTTAACGGGAGTAAGCCAGAATTACGGTGCCCGTGATGAAAAGAGAATAAAAAAGACTATGCTTATAAATGCTCTTTGTGTAACAGTTGTAGGAGCATTACTCGGAGCTCTTTGTGTTGTATTTGCAGAGCCGCTTCTCGGCATATATATAACAGACTCGAAAGCAGCGCTTTCCTACGGTGTAACAAGAATGACTGTTACTTGTCTTCCTTATTTCCTTTGCGGACTTATGGAAGTTCTGACAGGAACACTCCGAGGCCTCGGATGTTCAACCACAACTGCAATCACTTCCTTTATAGGAACCTGCGGATTTCGTATTTTCTGGGTTAAGTTCTGCGTTGATGCACTTGTACCGATGCTTACTTTTGTTGACAGCGGTATAGATATTTTATATCTTTGCTGGCCGATATCATGGTTCTTGGTTGATATTTTCCACCTTTTAACCTATGCAATTATTAAACCCCGTGCAATACGCCGAATGAAGGGCGAATTTATATAATTAAAGCAAAATAAAAGGAGCCAAAGGCTCCTTTTATTTTGCTTTTCTGTACATATAAGGGGTTTTTCCGAAATGCCGCTTAAACACCTTTGAAAAGTAATTATAGTCGTTGTAACCTACCAAACGGGCAATTTCGCTTATTGGGAAATCTGTAGATTTAAGTAATCTTTTTGAAGAAGCCAATCGTCTTTCGGTGATGTATTCCGAAAGGCCTTTTTTTGTTTCTTCGGAAAACTTCTGATAAAGGGACGTTCTGCTCATATTAAGATGCCGACAGAGGGATTCGGGCGTTGCATCGGAGAGGTGAGAGTCAATATATTTATTTACCTTTTCCTTTAGCATTTCGCCTTTGGGGCTTATCATTTCTTTAAGTATAATGTAGCTTACACAGGTTTCCATTATCTTTGCGGCGGCAATTATGGTATCACGGCTCTTATATTCTACAGAAGATAAAAGCTCTTTGGTTTTTTCAGAATCAAGGTTATAATCCTCGCAAAGCTTTACGATGCTTTTTATTAAATTTTCGTTGTCGGCAGAATCTGTAATCTGTCCGAACATAAGATAGCCTATAATAATTCCGCTTTCTTTTATGGGGGCAACAGCTTCAACTAATCCTGCATGGCATTTGTATATTATAAGTCCGTCGTTTTTTCTGCATTCGGAGAAAGACTTTCTGTCGCTTTCTTCGCACATCTTATTAGCGGAAGGGTTGCTTCTTACATATTCGCAAAATTTACAGTAGACGGTAGGATAAGCAAAAAGTCTGTTGCAATCCGAATCAAAAATATTAAGTCTTAAACCTGTAAGAGAATAGAAAGACTGCATTATTTCCTTAAGTCTTTCCAGATCGTAATTGAAAGCCATAAAATCACCTCGGACAAATTTACTTGTTTTTGAACAAATTTTACTATCATTATATCATAAACGGTGATAAAATCAAGATATAAATTATTTGAAAGGATGATTAATATTATGAAAAAGAAAGAAATGTGTTTTGCCCTTTATTTCGGTAACAGAGGATTTTTCCCCGAAACATTGATTGCTTCTGCGAGAAGCGAAATGATAGAGGCTGTTACAAAGGCAGGTTATAAGTATATTATTGCACCCGAAGATATGACACGCTACGGTGCAGTTGAAACAAAGGATGAAGGTATTAAGTATGCACAGTGGCTTAAGAGCCATGAAGGGGAATATGACGGCGTTATTATGTCCCTTCCCAATTTCAGCGATGAAAACGGTGCTATTGCAGCATTAAAGGATGCAGGAAAGCCTATTTTAATTCAGGCTTATCCCGATGAAATCGGAAAGATGGACTTTGAACACAGAAGAGACTCTTACTGCGGAAAGTTCTCAATTTGCGATGTATTCCATCAGTATAAGGTTCCCTTTACAGTTTTAGAACCCCACGTTGTTCATCCCTTAACAGAAGACTTTGCAAAGAATCTTTATGATTTTGCGGCAATCTGTCGTGTTGTAAACGGAATGAAGAACTTTACCATCGGTGTAATCGGCGCAAGAACAACAAAGTTCAAGACAGTAAGATACGACGAAATTACTCTCCAGAAATATGGTATCACCTGCGATACATACGACCTTTCCGAGCTTTTCTACAGAGTTGAAAAAATGGAAAGAGATGCTCGTGTTGAAGCAAAGGAAAAGGTTCTTTGCGACTACACAGATTTTTCTTGCGTTCCTGCCGATAAGCTTACAATTCTTGCAAAAGTATCTCTTGCTATTGACGATATGATGGCAGATTACCACCTTGATGTTATAACACTTCGTTGCTGGGAAGAAATGCAGACAGTGCTTGGCGTTGCTCCCTGCGTACTCCTTAGCGAACTTAACGACAGAGGTATTGTTGCATCCTGCGAAATTGACCTTTGCTCTGCAATCAATATGTATTCAATGCAGCTTGCATCCGAAGAAAGCACAGCTTGTGTTGACTGGAATAATAACTACGGCGATGATAAGAACAAGGTTATTCTTTTCCATTGCGGTCCCATCGCACAGAGCCTTATGGAAGGCAAAGGAAAGGTAACAGACCATAAGATGTTTGCAAAAACAAATCCCGGATGCGGATGGGGAAGTAACGAAGGAAGAATTGCGGCATTCGAAATGACTTACTCCAACTGTAAGACAGAAGACGGAAAGCTTACCGTTTACGCTGACGAAGGAAGATTTACAGGCGAACCCATCGAAGCAGAATTTTTCGGATGTGGCGGTGTTGCTGAAATCGACGACCTTCAGAGAAAGCTCATAAAGCTTGCAAAGGAAGGCTATCGTCATCATACCGCAGTTGGTAAGGGAAAGATGGCAAGCGTACTTAAAGAAGCATTCACAACATACCTTGGCTATGATGTGATTGAACTTTAATTTGGAGGGACTTTTATGTACGTCGGAGGACTTGACCTCGGAACAACCGGATGTAAAATAGTTATATATGACGATAAAGGCTCTTTCGTTGATAAATTCTACAGAGAATATAATGTAGAAAGAAAAGGCGGTATGCACGAGCTTGATATGGGAAACATCTGGGAATCCGTTGTTGAAATATTAAAAGAAGCGTCAAAATATTCACCTCTTTCTGCTATTGGTGTAACAAGCTTTGGTGAAACCTTTGCAATGCTTGATGAAAATGACGAAATTATAGCACCGTCAATGCTTTACACAGATCCCAGAGGAAGCGAAGAGTGTGCATTTTTGGAAAACACTTTAGGGAAGGATAAAATCTCCGTAAAGGTTGGATGTATGCCTCATCCCATGTATTCACTTCCCAAGCTTATGTGGATAAAAAACAATATGCCTGAAGCATATAAAAATGCAAAAAGAGTGCTTCTGGCAGAAGATTTTATCGTATATAAGCTTACAGGTGTTGCACAGATTGACTATTCACTTGCTGCAAGAACAATGGCTTTTGATATCAGAAATAAGTGCTGGTATGATGAGCTTTTCAAGGTTTCGGGAGTGGATTCATCTCTTCTTTCAAAGCCCGTTCCTTCGGGAACCGTGGCAGGCAACGTGAAGAAAGCTGTGGCAGAGCTTACGGGACTTTCCGAGGAAACCAAAATCGTAAGCTGCTGTCAGGATCAGATTGCATCCGCAATCGGTGCAGGTGCATTTACGAAAGATGTTGCCGTTGACGGAATCGGAACGGTTGAGTGCGTAACAATAATTATGGACGAAGCGCCCATTGATGCTGAATTTTATGCACTTGGCTATTCCGTAGTTCCTCATATCGGAGATAAATATGCCTGCTATGTGTTATCCTATGCAGGTGGCGCAACACTTAAGTGGTTCCGTGATTTCTTTGCTGAAAAAGAAAGGGAAGAAGCAGACAAAAAGGGTGAAAATGTATATAAAAACCTTGATGATAAAATGCCTTCTGTTCCTACAGGTATTTTGGTTATGCCTTATTTTGCAGGAGCAGCAACGCCTTATATGGATACAAGTGCAAAGGCATCTTTTATCGGACTTACCTTTGAACATACAAAGCTTGATATATACAGGGCTTTAATGGAAGGAACATCCTATGAAATTGCACTCAATATGGATGTTATTAAGAAATTCCTTCCAACTCCCAAAACTTTAAGAGCAACGGGAGGCGGTGCAACGAGCGATAAATGGCTTCAGATAAAAGCTGATATTTTAGGCGTGGGAATAACTGCACTTAATGCTTCGGAAGTAGGCGGTGCGGGTAGTGCGGCTCTTTCGGGCTTTGCTGCAGGCGTGTTCTCTGACCTTAAGGAAGCAGTAAGCATTATGGTTCCCGAAAGAAAAAGCTTTGTAAGCGAAGATACTTTCAAAGAAGAATATGACAAAGCTTTCAATAAATATAAAAATCTTTATAAAGCTATTAAAGGCTTGGAGGCTTAAAATGAATAAATATGTAGGTCACGCATCCCAGATAAGAGGAGCAGAAGAACATATATTAAAGGGCGGTAAGGGAGAAGGTATGCGCCTTCTTACCGTAAGAAACGGAAAAGGACTTGATTTCACCATTTCTTTAGACCGTGCAGCAGATATTTCCCGTCTTTCCTTCAAGGGAACAAATATGGGCTATTTTGCACCCTGCGGTTATGTTGCACCTTCTTACTATAACGGGGATTTCTTAAAGTCCTTTACGGCAGGTTTTTTTACAACCTGCGGTCTTACAACCGTAGGAACTCCCACATTGGATGACGGAGAAGATTGCCCCCTTCACGGAACAATTTCGAACATTCCCGCAGAAAAGGTAAACTGTAAGGAAACTGATGACGGACTTGAAATATACGCCGAAATAGTAGAGGCATCCCTTTTCGGAAGAAAGATGACCTTAAAGCGTACATATTTCATTTCTTATGAGAAAAACGAAATTACATTATCCGATGAAATCGTAAACGACGGGGGAGCAGAAGAACCCGTAATGGTTTTATACCATTGCAATATGGGTTATCCCTTGCTTTCCGAAAATTCCGAGGTTGTAATTCCGAACAGCAAAATCCTTCCGAGAAACGAGGACGCGGCAAAGGGGATTTCCGATTCGCTTAAAATGGAAAAGCCTCAGAAGGGTTATGTTGAGCAGTGCTTCTACTATGATGTAAATGAAAAGGACGGCTTTGCAAATGCGGGAATTTATTCGCCTGATGAAAATGTCGGCGTTGTACTTTCCTTTGACAAAAAAGGTCTTGATTATTTTACAGAATGGAAGATGATGGGTGAAACCGAGTACGTACTGGGACTTGAACCCGGAAACTGCACACCTGACGGAAGAAGTGTTTTAAGAGAAAGAGGCGAGCTTAAATTTTTAGCGCCCGGGGAAAGTTATAAAACGCTCCTTAAATTTAAGTTCTTTAATGAAAGAGACGATTTTTTAAATAATTTCTGATTATAAAACCCACATAACTTATGCTATGTGAGTTTTATTAAAATAGGAGGCAAATTATGGAAATACTTAAAATTAATATGGGAAACGAAGCTTTAAGCTTTGAAACCTTGGATAACGGACAGCTGGTTGTATTACCTGTTTTTGAAGGATGCAGTATTCCTGATGAAAAAAAGCACTATTTCCGTACAACGGAAATTCAGATTACGGGAGATAATCCCGATAACCACAGAGGGGCAAAGTGCTTTCTTATGGGGTGCGGAGAAACCCTTAAGTATAAAGAATTAAAAGAGATAAGAAAAGAGGGTGAAACGGAATATATTTTCACTCTTGAAAACGAAAAGATAGAAGTAAAGCTCCATTATGTCATTTTTGACGGAATTAATGTTTTGAGGGCATACAGCGAAATTAAAAATATATCGGATGATGCAATAGGTCTTGAATATGCTTCGAGCTTTGCCCTTACGGGACTTGATCTGGGCGGCGAAAAAGATGCCTGCGGGAAAATAAAAATCGGTGTATTCAATAACAGCTGGTGCTGCGAAATGGATTATAAAGAGTATTCCTTAAGAGACTTGGGATTCATAAAGGGCGGCGTTAACAGACTTTCTTATGCAGGAACCGGTTCCTGGGCGACAAAGGAATATCTTCCTCAGGGATTTTTAGCCAATACCGAAAAAAATCGTGCTTTCTTATGGCAGATAGAATCTAACACTTCCTGGCATCACGAAGTAAGCGAGCATCAGGGATATTACTATTTAAGGGCATCGGGCCCTTCGGAGCACGACAACGGCTGGTGGAAGGAACTTAAGAAGGGCGAAAGCTTTACCACGGTTAAGGCGGCAGTTGCCTTTGGCAAAAACTTTGATGAAACCCTTTTTGAGATGACAAAATACAGAAGAAAAATAATAAACCGCCCCGAAAGCGATTTATATCAGCCCGTAATTTTCAATGACTACTTAAATTGTCTCAGGGCAAACCCCACGACAGAAAGAGAAATGCCTGTAATTGATGCGGCAGCAAAATTGGGTGCGGAAATTTACTGTATGGATGCAGGCTGGTATGCTGACGGTGTATGGTGGGATACTGTTGGTGAATGGCAGGTTGTGGAAAAGAGATTTCCCGGCGGAATAAAAAAGCTCTTTTCCTACATAAAGGAAAAGGGAATGATTCCGGGTATCTGGCTTGAACCTGAGACAATAGGCATAAAAAGCCCTGCACTTTCACGCTTTACCGATGAAGATTTCTTTATGCGTCACGGAAAAAGAATTGTGGAACACGGAAGACATCAGCTTGATTTCAGAAGTGAAAGGGTGCGAGCTCACCTGACAGAACGTGTTGATTGGTTGGTTAAGGAACTCGGAATCGGTTATTTCAAATTCGACTATAATATTGATGCAGGTATAGGTACAGAAAACGATGCTGACAGCTTTGGCGACGGACTTATGGCGCACGGAAAGGCATATCTGTCGTGGATTGATTCCATAAGGGAGAAATATCCTCATCTCATAATCGAAAACTGTGCCTCCGGAGGAATGAGAATGGATTATGAGTCTCTTTCACACACGGCAATTCAGTCTCTTACAGATGCAGATAATTATAAAAGAATAGGTATAATTGCTTCGGCAAGTGCTGTTGGGGTAATTCCCGAACAAGCGGCTGTTTGGGTTGCTCCTAAAAAGAGCTATACAAAGGAAGAAATTGAAGCATCCTTGGTAAATGCTATGTTTAAGCGTATACATTTAAGCGGTGAAACCTTCCTTTTCGATGAAGAAGAGGCTAAAATTGTAACGGATGCAGTAGAATATTATAAGTCTGTACGCAGCGAAATAACGTCGCTTTTGCCGATTTTTCCGTTGGGAGTTCCGGGTTATGATAAAAATATTCTTTGTGCAGGATACAAAGACGAGAAAAAGATTTATATAACCCTTGTAAATATTTCGGACAAAGATGAAGAGATTATAGTTCCGGCAGGAAACATTGCAGAGGCAAAAATTCCCTTTGGATCGGGAGAAATTTTAAAAGCAGGGGAAGGTAAAGTTACCGTAAAAATTAAAGCAGGTTCAGGATCGGTTATCGAATGCATCCTTAAATGACAAAAAAACAAAGAAAAAAGTAAAAAAGACGGCAAAAAACTTAAGGAAATTGTTTTTTTGTTGTGTTATAATTATTGTAGCAGGATAACTGCAATAAAGAAAGGATGGAAAAAAATGAAAAAAGTATTAACTATGCTTATGGCAATAATGATGGTTTTCGGACTTTTGGTTGTTGCCGAAGCGGCAGATGGTGCTCATGCATACTCAAGTGCCTGGAAGCTTGAAGTAGCAAGCGAAAGAGACTCAGGTGCATCACTTAACAAAGCCTTTGACGGAAATGACAAAACCTATTATCATTCATGGTTTACATCAAAGGACGGAGTAACTGAAAAGGATGCTTGCCCTCACACAATTACCATAACATTCGATAAGGCTCTGGAAATTTCAGCGATTACATACCTTCCCAGACAGATAAACGGAAACGACAAGTCCGAATCAGGTATCTGGAAGAAGGCGGAAATCCACGGCTCTACCGACGGTACTACCTTTAAAAAGCTCACAGATGTTACATACGATGTTGTAAAAACAAGAGCAATAACAAAGACCGATATTCCCAAAAACAGCTATAAGGCAATAAAATTTGTTGTAACGGATACAGTTAACGGATATTGCACAATTGCGGAAATTGAATTTTTGGGTGGCGGTGCAGGAACATCCGCTCCTGCGACATCAACAACTACAACCACAACCACCACCACAACAACAACTCCTGCAACAAGTGCAGTTGTTACAAACAACGGTTGGAAAATCGAAGCTTCAAGCGCTTTCGGAACAGGAAATGCAATAGATAAAGCATTTGACGGAAATGAAAAGTCCTACTGGCATTCAAACTACACCGTAAAGGAAGGACAGATTGTTGATAAGGCACAGTGCCCCCATACAATTACCGTAACATTCGATAAGGCAACAGAAATTTCAGGCGTTACATACCTTCCCAGACAGGCAACCGGAAACGATAAATCTACATCCGGTATCTGGAAAAAGGCTGAAATCCACGGTTCTACCGACGGAAAAACATTTAATAAGCTTTGTGATGTAACATACGATGTTGCCACAACAAGAGCGCTTACAACCACCGAGATTCCCAAAAACAATTATATGGCTATAAAAATCGTTGTAACAGATGCTATGAGCGGTTACGGAACAGCTGCTGAAATTACATTCTTAAGCGGAAATGTTTCAGCAGGAACAACAACCGAAACAAAAACTGAAGAGAAGAAGGAAGAAGTTAAAACCGAAGGACCTTCTTATAAAGAAGTTAAGGTTTCAGGCGTAAATCCCGGCGGAAGATATTCCTCCGATGCATATCCCTATAATGTTAAGTGGGATATTACAGTTTCCTCTGAAATGCCGGGAACCGCAAACAAAATGTTTGACGGTGATATCGCTACAATGTGGCATTCCTGGTACAAGGCAGAGGGTAGTAAGGTAACAGAAAAGGCACTTGCTCCTCATACTGTAACCGTAATCTTCCCGTCAGAAACTCCCGTTTCCGGCGTAAGATATGTTCCGAGACAGATTGCAGGAACAAATGCGTCTACAGCAGGTATGGCTACAGCGGCAGATGTATATGTAACAGCAGACGGCACCAATTTCACAAAGGTTGGTCACGGTGACTTTGCCTACGGAGCAAATTCTGCAGAAAGAGATGCAAAGGAAATCAAATTCGCTTCCGTAAAGGTTAAGGGCATCCGCTTTATAATAACTGCCGGCATGTCAGATTACGGAACAGCAGGCGAACTTGAAATATTGAAGGGCGAAGGCGCAGAAGCTACTATTGGAGAGCTTACAAAAGATGCAAAGAAAAACAGCAAGTTCATCACGATGCAGATAGACTCCCTTGATGCAAAAATAGGTGATAAGGAAGTTAAGCTTGCAAAAGCTCCTCAGATTGTTGACGGAAGAACCCTGGTTCCCGTAAGATTTGTATCTGAATCACTTGGCGCAGTTGTTGGCTGGAACGGAGAAACAAGAGAAGTTTCCATCATGGACGGAACAAATAACATACTTCTTGAAATTGACTCTCCCTATGTTGATGTAAACGGCAAGGTTGAAACTTTAGACGTTCCTGCACAGATTATAGATAACTCCACAATGGTTCCCATCCGTTTCGTATCAGAAACTCTTGGTGCAAATGTTTCCTGGGACGGAGAAACAAGAACCGTTACAATTGATACTCCTCTTACAATCGCGTGCTGGGGTGACAGCTTAACAGCAGGTGACGGTGCACAGGGAACTCCTTATCCCTTTGTTTTAGGACGTCTTTCCGGTCTTGAGACATATAACCTCGGTATAGGAGGAGAGAGCGCACTTACAATTGCAGCAAGACAGGGTGCTTATGATATCGCATTTACAGAAGATTTCACAATTCCCGAATCGGGAAGCGTTGTTCTTCCTCTTGTAACATTCAAGGAAGGTACATTCCTTTCAACTCCCGACGGCGGTCAGGTTTGCCCCAGAGCAACTTCTGCAAAGTGGAATCCCTGCTATATAAACGGAGTAGAAGGTACACTTTCTATTGAAATTGATACAACAGTTGTTCCCAGAGTATTAAAGAAAGCTACATTTACAAGAAAAACCAAAGGTGAAGCTGTTGAAGTTAAAAAGGGAGACCTCTTTATACCTTCTGCAAGCTATGTAAAGGCTGATATCAACGTTATCTACATCGGCGCAAACGGAGTATGGGATGAAGATAACACAAACGGCAAAAACACAAAGGAACAGGCAGATAAGCTTATTGCTATGATCTGGAAAATGATAGAAAATACTCCCGATCCCGAAAAGTATATTGTTGTAGGATTCACCTGGAGCGGAAAGGATTCCTGGAGTGTTGTTGATGCTGAAATGGAAAAAGCATTCGGCGAAAAGTTCGTTAATGCAAAGCCTTATCTTTCAAGCGAACAGGCTTTAGCTGATGCAGGAGTTACTCCCACAGAAGCTGACCTTGCAGATATAAAGATAGGCAGAGTTCCCGAATCCCTTCGTAAGAGTGCATCCGACGGCACACACCTTAACGGTAAGGGTTATACACTTCTCGGTGAACAGATTTACGAGAGAATGGTAGATCTCGGATATATAGTTGAATAATTAAAAATCGCAGAGCTAAAAGCTCTGCGATTTTTTTACTTGAAGTGATTTTTCAGATGGGATATAAAGGTTTTTCCCGAGATGCTTTGATAGTAATTGTTTTTTTCGATAATGTAAACCGTTCTTATATCTTTATCGGTATCGGGAATATAGTATTTTAAGTTGTCGGTTTTTTTACTGTATCTTAAAACGGTGTCAGTTAAAAAACAAATACCGAAATCGTGTTCTGCATAATTTGCAGAGGTCATAAGAAGATCAAATTCCTGTGCGATAAATGGTGTTATTCCGTTATCTTGGAAAATTCCGTCAGAAATCTCTCTCATTTTGTTCCCGTGCTTAAGTAAAATGAATTTTTCCCCTTCAAGCTCTTTGACATTAAGGCGGGGAAGGCTTTTATAGTCCTTTGAGGAAATGAGTATATCATCTTTTACTGAAAAAGAGGATAATTTTTCATTCACCGAAAAAGAACTTGGAATGCCTAGAAGGATTTTTTCCTTAAATAAAGGGGTGCAATTAAATCTGTCATCTTTATATATGCTGTTATCAATTATAAGGTCGTAAAATCCTTTTTCAAGCTTATCGTAAAGAGAGGTGGATTGTACAACTCCGATATGTATAGTGATTCCGGGATAAATTTCCGTAAATTTTTTAATAATGTCGGGAAGTATGTAGGAGGCAATAAACGTGGTACTGCCTATGTTCAACCGTCCTTTTTTTAGATTTATTGTATCTTCAAGTTCGGTTTTGAAATCATCTTCAACTTTTCGTATTTCTCTTACGGCATTGATGTATTTTTCGCCAAGAGGAGTTAAAGTTACTTCTTTTCCTCTTCTCAGAAATATTGAAAAACCAAGTTCATCTTCAAGCTTTTTAATAGTTAATGACAAAGACGGCTGGGATATGAAAAGCTTTTCCGCCGCCTTGGTAAAGGATTTTTCTTCATAAACTGCAAGGGCATAATCCATATATTTGAGCATAGGTTACCTCATAAACAAACATAAATGTGATATATAATGATATTTATATTTGATTATACTATATAATGGTGGTAAAATCAAGAAGAATATTGAAAGAGGTGTTACTA
>JAZRHF010000039.1:0-5520 GCA_045644565.1 Clostridia bacterium
ATTTTTCGCCGTCGAATTCAAGATTATTTTCAAGGAATGCGATAAGCATTCTGGGAGGAGCAACAACAGTGTTGTTAAGGGTGTGTGCAAGATATTTGCTTCCGTCCTCGCCCTTGACTCTGATGCCGAGCCTTCTTGCCTGTGCATCGCCAAGATTTGAGCAGGAGCAAACCTCAAAATATTTCTGTTGCTTGGGGCTCCAAGCCTCAACGTCATAGGATTTAACCTTAAGGTCTGCAAGGTCACCTGTGCAACATTCGAGTGTACGAACGGGGATATCGAGAGAACGGAAAAGCTCTACAGAGTAGCTCCACATCTTGTGGAACCATTCCATGCTTTCTTCGGGTTTACAGATAACAATCATTTCCTGCTTTTCAAACTGGTGAATTCTGTAAATTCCGCGCTCTTCAATGCCGTGAGCACCCTTTTCTTTTCTGAAGCAGGGAGAATAGCTTGTGAGTGTTAAGGGCAGAGACTTTTCATCGTTTATGGTATCGATGAACTTACCGATCATGGAATGTTCACTGGTACCGATTAAGTATAAATCTTCGCCTTCAATTTTGTACATCATTGCATCCATTTCTTCAAAGCTCATAACGCCTGTTACAACGTTGCTTCTGATCATGTAAGGGGGAATGCAATAGGTGAAGCCCTTGTTAATCATAAAGTCTCTTGCGTATGATAAAACTGCGCTGTGAAGACGAGCGATATCTCCCATGAGGTAATAGAACCCTTCGCCTGCAACCTTGCCGGCTGCTTCTTTATCTATACCATTGAATTTCGCCATAATATCTGTATGATAGGGGATTTCAAAGGAAGGGTTGCTTTTTTCTCCAAACTGTTCAACCTCAACGTTTTCCTCGTCGTTTTTACCAACGGGAACAGAATCGTCAACAATGTTGGGGATTTTCATCATAACTTCTTTAAGTTCTGTTTCAAGAACGCCTTCTTTTTCTTCCAAAGCTTTAAGTTCTTCTGCCTGAGCATTAACCTGTGCTTTAATAGCTTCGGCTTCATCCTTTTTGCCCTGACCCATAAGCATGCCAATCTGCTTACTTAAAGAGTTTCTGTTGCTTCTGAGCTCTGAAGCTCTTGTGTTTGCGTCACGCTTTTCGTCGTAAAGACGTATAGCTTCATCGACAAGGGGAAGCTTTGAATCCTTAAACTTCTTCTTTATATTTTCCTTAACCAATTCGGGATTTTCTTTAACAAATTTAATGTCTAACATAAGTATTCCTCTCTTTTTCAAAAGTAATGCTAATAGTTTACCGCAAAATAATAAAAATGTCAATATTTAGGCGGAAAATAACTCATTTTTTATTGACATATCAGAGTAAATACCTTATAATTAACTTATTAAAAGCATTGGGGTTGTAGCTATGAAAAAAGAAAAAATTGAGCCTCAGGCAAGAAAATGGATACAGATGTGCGCCGGACGTCAGAAGATAGGTATAATTCTTTTGGCGGTTTTCGGCGTTTTTCTTTCTTTAACAGGGCTATTCAGGGCTCTTTGTTATCAGAAAATCGTTGACCTTATTGAGCCGGTAACTAAAGGAGAAAGTGCAGACAGCTTATTGAAGTGGATAGTTGCTTTTGCATCGGTAATTATCATAAGCATTTTAGTGTCTGTAATTTCTTCATATGTAAAAGAGTCATCAACGGTTAATATGCTCAACGCGATAAGAAGCGAAGTTATAACTTCACTTTATAAAAAAGAGTATAAGAAAACAACAGAGTATCATTCGGGGGATTTGCTTAACAGAATGTTCAGCGATGCAAGAGTTATATCAGGAAACCTTGTTTCTCTTATCCCTTCGGCATTATCGCTTATAGTAAGGCTTTTCGGCTCGTTTATATTTATGTATATACTTGCACCTAAGCTTTCGTTGTTTTTACTTATATTCGGACTTATCTTAAGTATCTTTTCCTTCTCTGTGAGAAAAATTCTTAAAAAGGTACATAAAGAAGCGCAGAGTGCAGAGGGAAGAGTACGTTCTGTATTTCAGGAACAGAGCCTTGGACTTTTAATGATAAAAGTTTTTACTGCGGATAAAAAAATGAAGAACAGAACAGATGAGGTTCAAAAAGAATATAAGTCAAAGCTGATGAAGCAGAGAATAATATCATCTTTAGTTCACGCTGTATATATCGGCTCTTACAATTTTGCCATAATTGCAGTTTTTATATATTCAGTATCCGCAATTGTAAAAGGTAACCTAAGCTACGGTTCTCTTACTGCTATGCTTCAATTGGCAGGAGGGCTTCAAACATCGCTTAACGAAATTGGCGGAATTCTTCCGAGGTATTATTCTATGTTGGCATCTGCCGAAAGAATCCTTGAAATAACAAACCTTCCCGAAGAGGCTGAAGAAAAATGTGAAATAGACAATGTTGAAGAAATCAGTATTTCTGATGTTGCTTTTTCATACGGCAGGGAACAGCTTTTTGAAAAAGTAAACCTTTCTGTAAAAAAAGGCGAGGTTGTTGCAATACAGGGACACTCCGGTATAGGAAAAAGTACGATACTTTTGTTACTTCTCGGAATTTATTCTCCCATAAGCGGAAAGGTACTTTTGAAAAACGGCAAATCCGAAGCGATTGCCGGAAGAGGAACAAGAAAGTTTTTCTCCTTTGTACCTCAGGGGAATCTGCTCTTCTCGGGAACTATCCTTGAGAACCTGCTTTTTGCCAAAGAAACGGCAGATGAATCTGTTATAAAAGAAGCCTTGAGAATTTCAGGATCGGAAGAATTTATAAATCAGCTTCCGGATGGTCTTGAAACAAAGATAGGTGAGGGAGGATTTGGTCTTTCGGAAGGTCAGCAGCAACGCCTTGCCATTGCAAGAGCTCTTATATCCGATGCAGATATTCTTCTTCTTGACGAAGCAACAAGTGCACTTGACGAAAAAACAGAAAAAGAAGTAATTGAAAACTTAAAGAATGTAAATAAAACCTGTATACTTATAACACACAGAAAATCACCGCTTTCCATCTGTGACTCGGCATATATCCTTGATGAAGCGGGATTAAATAAAGTTAAATAATTTTCTTGAAATAAAAGAAAGAAGGGGTATTATGAAGACATTTAACGAAAAATTTAATGCAGTATTAAAAAACGAACCTGATAACTATCTTCTTCCGTTTCTTTGGGTTCATAACGAGGATGACGAGCTCTTAAAGCGCGAAATCCATAAGGTTTATGAATCGGGAATAAGGGCGATTTGTGTTGAATCCAGAACCCACGAGGAGTTTGGTAAGGACGACTGGTGGAGCGATATGCAGCTCATTTTTGATGAGTGTGAAAAGCTTGGTATGGAGGTTTGGCTTTTAGACGATAAGCATTTCCCCACAGGTTTTGCTGTAGATCAGGCATCAGCTCCCGAAAATGCACATCTTGTTAAGCGCAGATTTACAGAGCTTCATACAGATGTTGTAGGTCCTGTTAAAAATCACAATCTTATAATAGATACAAAACTTCCCGAAAATCCCGATATTGTAAAAATTGTTGCATATAAGAGAAACGGAATTGAGTTTGAATATTCTTCGGACTGTATAGATTTTACCGATAAATACGAAGATGGTCTTATAAAAAATTTGGATCTTCCCGAAGGCGTATGGTCAGTGTTTACGTTATATACATATCCTGTACCGGAGGAAAGACATATTGATACTTTGAATCCCGAAGCTTGCGATATTCTGGTGAACGCCGTGTATGAGCCTATGTATGAGCATTTTTCAAAGTATTTCGGAAATATCTTTAAGGGATTTTTCTCTGATGAACCTTATATTGCCCGTTGCACATTACCCATTGAAGGCAATACAAGCTTTAACGGCACCCTTCCTTGCAATCACCTTGTGTTTGAAAGACTGGTTGAACGCTTTGGAGATGATGCACTTTTAAAGCTTCCTTCTCTTCTTTACAATATTGAGGGAATATCTCCCGAATTCAGAGTTGCGTATATGGATATAGTATCGGGGCTTTATGCAGAAAGCTTTTGTCAGAAGCTGGGCGACTGGTCAAGAGCGCATGGTGTTGAATATATCGGTCACGTTATTGAAGACAACAGCCGTGATACGGCGTTTGCATCCGGTGCTCATTTCTTCCGTTCGATGGACGGTCAGGATATGGGCGGAATTGACGTGGTATTAAACGAAATACTTCCCGGATTCCAGGATTGCAAGGCAACAATCTGCCACGGAATTCAGTATGCAGACCACGAATTTTTCCATTATGAGCTTGCGAAACTTGCATCAAGCCACAGCCATATCCAGAAGGATGTGAAAAAGGGCAGAGCAATGTGTGAAATGTACGGTGCTTTCGGTTGGGCTGAAGGTCTTAAAATGATGAAATGGCTTTCGGACCATATGTTAGTTCGCGGAATAAACTACTTTGTTCCTCACGCATTTTCGGGAATCAGCCCCGATTTGGACTGTCCTCCTCATTTCTATGAAGGCGGAACATATTCACAGTTTAAGGATTTTAAGTCTCTTATGGAATATTCAAACCGTGTAAGTACACTTCTTACAGACGGCGACCATAAGTGTAAAGTTGCTCTTTACTACCGTGCAGAGGGTGAATGGTCAGGCGGCGTAAACGGTCACGAAAAGAAATATGCAAAAATTCTTACAGACAACCAGATTGACTTTGATATTGTACCTCTTGACTATCTTCTTAATGCAACTGTTGATGATGGAAAAATCGTTTTGTGCGACGAAACATATCCCTGCCTTGTTGTTCCGAAGAGCGAGTATCTTCCCATAAAGGCATTAAAAAGATTCTGTGAACTTGCCGAAGCCGGCGTAAAAGTTATTTTCGCAGGCGGATATACGGATAAGAGCTGCGAGGGCGAAAGCGTTGCATTCTTAAACGGTGAAAACTTAATTGAAGTAGAACCCGAAAAACTTGTTTCTTATTTAAGAGAAGAGGGCCTTTTCGATATTTCTCTTTCCAAGCCTCATCAGAATTTGAGATATTACAGATATATAAACGGCGCAAATGAAATTTATATGTTTGTAAACGAAGATATAAATAAAACCTGCGATACCGTAATTTACCCCGAAGGCTTTAACGGCGGTACATATATTGAATATGACGCTATGAATAATGTTGCAGTTAAAAAGGAAGCAAAGGACGGAATTAAACTCAATCTTCCCCCGTATAACTCTGTATTCATCATCCTCGGCGATGTTGATGCTGATATTCCTGCTTATGAAGAGCTTACCGAAGCAAAGAGAACAGAGATTGAAGACGTATACGATGTCTCTCTCGCTGAAGGAAGTGAAGACTATACGTTTACGCCCTTTGAAAAAGACCTTAAGCTTTGCAACATCAATGCACTTCCGGGTATGGATCGCTTTGCAGGACATATCAAGTATGAAAAGAAGATTGAAATAGCAGATACTTCAGCTAAAAAGCTTTTCCTTGAAATTGAAAATGCAGGCGAAACCGTAAATGTGGCAGTTAACGGCAAAAAGGCTCTCGGAAGAATAGTTCCTCCTTATAAGTTCGATATAACAGAC
>JAZRHF010000040.1:0-23653 GCA_045644565.1 Clostridia bacterium
GGTCTTTTTTGTGCTGTCCGTACAAATTGGGGCACAACATTGCCTCGGGATCTTTTAATTATTTACCTAAGTTCAAAAGTCTCTGGAGCATTGTTACTGCTTCTGCTTTTGTAGCGTTAGACTTGGGAGCGAATGTACCATCGGGATAACCGTTGATAATTCCCTTGTCAGCTGCCCAGTTAACCTGGTAGTTTGCATATGTTGCAACGTCAAACTGATCTGCAAAGCCTGCTTCCTTGGAAATTGTCCAATCGTGGCCCATTAATGTTGCATAACGATAAATCATTGTAGCCATCTGCTCACGAGTGATGTTTTCATAAGGAGCAAATGTGGTTTCTGATGTACCGTTTGTGATGCCGCTCTTAACAGCCCAAGCTACTGCACCTGCGAACCAGTCGCCAACAGCTACGTCTGTGAAGTTATGAGCGCCGTCAGTTGTCTGACCGGACATTAAGTAGAGAATCTGACAGAATTCAGCTCTTGTGATCTTCTTGTCGGGTTCAAAGTTGCCGTCTGCAGTACCGTTTACAAGGTAAGCTACATACATTTCGCCAACTGTCTTTTCAGCCCAGTGGCCCTGCATATCCTTAAGCTCGCTTGCGTTTCTTATCTTTCTGAATCCGGGATATACTGTGATATTCTGGATTACGCCTGTATTTGCATAAGGAACTGTAAGTGCTGCATCAAGGAACCAGCCGATGAATTCCTGTCCTTCGGGAGCGGTAGGATCAGCTAAAACTGTTCCGATTGCTACCTGAGATGTTGTACCTGCAACATTAACTGCAACTCTTGTTGCTGCTGTACCTGTTCCGATACCTCCACCGATAGCACCTGTGCCGGAAGAAGCTCCTCCGCCGCCACCGCCGCCGAGAGAAGGTCTCTTTGTTCCTTCGTCATCGCCTTCGGATTCTTTTGCTTCCCATGTTGCATAGAATGTTACATCTTCTGCTACCATGGTGAATCTGTCGCCTTCGTCGTAGATTTCGCCGTCTGCTGAGCATTCCCAACCAACGAACTTGCTACCTGCAAGCTTAAGCTTGCTTGTGGGAAGTTTGAAGGTATCGCCTTCGGTGTAAAGTCCTGCTTCAGGAAGTGAACCTGTTGCACCGTGTGCATCTTCATATGTTACAGTATAAACCGCAACGTCCTTTGCTACTGCAAGAACCTTGATGTCGCCCTTAACATTCTTAACAACAACTGCGCCTGTTGCAGAATCGTAGGTGTAGTCCTGACCTGCTTTAAGCTCGGCACCTGCCATTGTTACTGTAATTTCTTCGGGAAGCTCTTCGCCTTCGTCGGGAACAAGAGTAAGTTCAGCATTTTCACCAAAGGTTACCTTGGTTTCTTCAATTTCAACATCGAGTCTCTTGAGATCAGTTGTAATCTTTGCTGTACCCTTTCCTACGGGAGCAAATTCAACGGATACTGTTGCATTTCCGAAGAGATCGTCGATTTCAAATTCGGAAGATGCAGAACCGGTATAGGTAACGCCACCTGTAAGGTGATGTTCTGTTATAACCTTTTCAGTGAATACGATTTCGCCGATTGAGCAATGTGCTCCGTAAAGGCTCAATATTTCAAGTTCGATGCCGTTAATCATACCTGCATCTGCAAGAGCAACCGTCTGAGTGGGCGAATCCTTAGTGAACGCGCCTTCTGCAAGAAGTACATCCTTTTCACCTTCGGCATTTAAGCTCCAAATCTTATAATCCTTAACGCTCTGGCCATAACCACCATAAACAGTACCGTCAGCATTTAATCTGCATGTATGGCTGAGCTCGGAAATCATCATAGGCTCATCAAACATTGCTGTAATCCAGTAAGATTCTTCATTGATGTCAACCTTGGGAATTGTAAGATCATTTTTACCTGTTGCAGGATTATACTTCACGTCATAATCGGAATGCCAATAGGTGTTAACGTCTCCGTCAAATGCTTTGCTTACGGGTTCCATTGCATTAATTGCGTCAAATTCCCAGCCCTTCTTATCTGTTACTACAGAATAAGTTACTGTATCTTCACCCTTACCGGTAAGTGTCCACTCTTTTGCTTCATAGCCTTCATTTCCTTCAGCTACGAATACAAGATTTTCGTGTCTTCCTACCATATCACCGGAAGCGATTACGGTTTCAACAGCTTCGCCTGTTATCATGTCTGTGGTTCTTACAACAGCCTTAAGTGTTCCGTTTTCGCCTGCTTCATAGTTAATTACGTACTCTTCAGCATCAGCAACGGTTACTGTAAGATCCAAGGGAGAACCAACTGCACCGATTACTGCTAAGTTGATTACATCGCCTGCATCATAGCCACCGTCGATGAAGAAGTACTTGGAAATTGTAATTGTATCTTCATCGCCTGAATAGTATCCTTTTGCTATGGGGATAAGCTCATCATCTACCTTGAGGCTGATGGAGTCTAATGTGAGATAGTCGTTCCATTCAACGTCAAGTACAAGGTCTTCCATTGTTGCAAGGCTGTAGATGGGAGCGTTGGGTGTGATTACTGCTGCGTTGAGCTCTGCATTTGCATTCTGAGGCTCGTACAAGCAGATTTCTTCAATACCGATGGGTTCCCAAGCACCGTTCTTTGTGGGATATACTCTTACATATCTTGCTTCAACATTCATAGGAACGCCGTTAACGATGAACTTAATGTCGTCGTATGCGTTTCTGTTGTACTTAAGTGAGTCAAGGTTACCTGCGCCGAAGGTCTGAAGGTCAGACTTGAGCCAGTTGATACCGTCGTTGGAAACTTCGATATAACCTTCTCTCATTGTTGTGAAGTACTGTCTTACACCGCCGTCACCCCAAACTCTGTGGTAAACTCGAACTGCAGAGAACTTATGAGGAATCTTATAGTCGATTTCATAAGCACCGGGAGCGGAGTTCCAGTTTGCGCTTGAGCCATTAGTGCTGTATACATGAACATAAGGTGAATGTGTAAGTGCGGTGTGTGCATAATCTGTGTTCTTAAGCTCTGTTCCGTCAGACTTTGTTGTTATCTTTCTGTCGGAAGCAGCAGCCATTGCGGTTCCGCCTTCAGAGGTTGTACCCTTTATTGCATATACTTCATGTTCGAAGTGATAGGGTGTTACTTCCTGGGGGAATAACTTCTTGGAGAAGTCCATGTACTTAACAGTGATTGCGCCAACCTTGCCTGCAGAAGTTTCGATTGCAAGGGTAACATCGCCTTCGGTTGTAATTCTGTTAAGAGCCGCAGCCTTGATAAGGATTGTTTCTTCTTCTGCATCATATACATAATCAGAAGCTGTAAGTGTAATTGTACCGAGAACAACCTTGGAGATTGTTGCTTCACCGAGATCCTCAATGGAAATCTCGATTTCCTCATCGTTTGCATTAATGTCCTTCTTGAATTCTGCCTCGCCTGTTATAGTAAGAGCGGGCTTTATGAAGTGAATTGTATCGGCTGTGGGATAGTTTGCACCTGTGATATTGATTCTGATGTAACGGAAGGTGGAATTCTGGTCAAACTTCATTACATAAGCACCTGCAGCACCTGCAGCCTTGCCTGTATAAAGAGTAGTCCATGTTTCATAGTCATCAGAACCGGAAATTGTTACATTGGACCAGTCAGCACCGTTTGCACGGGACTGATAACGGATACCGCCAACTTCTTTCACGTCTGTTCCCATATCAACATCGATATAGTGATTCTTGATGTCGGGAGTTGCACTTCCGTTTACAGAAGTATATGCACCGTGATAGTTCTGTGCGTGCTGAGTGTTATAAGCAGCCTTAACGAAGGTGTTTACGGGATGCAATCCCGGTCTTGCCGCATTGTTTCTTACCTTCCATGTAGCACCTGTTACAACTTCGTCAGCAAGGAATGTTGTTGTAACATCAGAGCTTACCTGATACCACTGGGCATAAATCTTAACTGTGTATTCCTTTGTTGTGTTATCTTCAAAGGTTACTGTAACGGGCTGTTCATAACCAACAGTCTCGTCAGCACTGAGCTTTGCGAAAACATCTGCCGCAGGCTTGAAGTGGTATCTCAGAACTGTGATTTCTGTGGGATTCTGTGAGAATTCAACAGCTGTTGTTCCAACAGAAACGCTCTTTGCAGTCTTGCCTGTTGCATTTACGAGGGTAAGTGTTCCGGAACCGTTGTAGTCAGCTCCGCTTGTCAGCCAGTATTCTGCAACGGAAAGGTCTTTTACGTTTAACTTAACCTTTGCAGTTTCGCCAGATTCGAAGGAAATTTCTGCTTCGTATTCGCCAACCTCAAGGCTTCCAAGGTAAGATGCCTTGAATGTAATGCCTGTTGTTCCGTTAAGAACATAGTCTGTATCAGCAGTGATTGTCTCAGAGCCAACCTTTACGCCTGTTACGGCATAGGTGTTATCGGAGTTGAACTTTCTTTCGATATCGGTGATTTCAGCGGAAAGGTCAACGTTGATGTCGCCGCCTACAATTCTTGTAGAACCTTCAAGGAATACGATTTCGTTAAGGAACAAGAAGCTGTGGTCCTTCATTCTCTGGAACTCGTCAATGTCGATTCTTGCATAACGATAGTTTGCATTGTCCTCAAGGTCAACCTGTGCTGTCTTGGAGTTGTTGCCGGAAATTCCGCCAAGATAAGTCCAGCTTACAAGGTCGTCAGAACCGTAGAGTTTTATATTTGTAAGGTTGTAGTTCTTGTCGTTAAGCTTTACGCCGGCAAACTTTGTAGCCTTACCGAAGTCAACCCATACCTTGTAGGGACCTGCTGCACGAGCAAAGTGCTGTGTACCCTTTTCAGCACCTGTATCATCATAATACTGTGCTGTGTAGGAGTTGGAGTTTGTAGCATCATTATAGTCGCCGTCGAACCAGTTTGCAGCAATGTGAGCAAGAGATGCACCGCCGTTTCCTGTTACCTGCCATTCTGTGGGAAGGATTCCGTTAGGATCATTAGCGGAAAGACCGCCTGATACACTGCTCCATGTGTAATTTGCATTAAGAACGATTTCCTTCTTGCTGCCGTCGGAAAGAGAAACTTCAATAACATGCTTTCCGGGGCCGTTGTTTGTTATATCACGAACGAAGAAACCGTTATATGTGTTTTCTGTTACCTCATCGCCTACCTGAATGCCAAGATCAGCGTTTGCAGTTCTGAACTTGTAGTAGTTGCCGCCCTTCTGGTGGCTGTCTATACTTGCAAGAGTGGATGAGTAGAGCCAATGTCTGTGACTTTCGCTCTTATAGTAGTTACCGCCGAGAGTAAGAGTTACTGTGCCGTCGCCGTTTACAACAGCCTTCCACTCATCAGCTGTGTTTGCTACTTCTTCACCGTTATACTTAATGCCTGTAACGGTTACATCATTTGCAGATGTGTAAAGTTTGTAATCAAGAGTTGCATAACCAAGCTTACCGCTTGCATTAACGGTAGGATCGATTGTTCTTTCAAGACCTGCAAGAGCAGCTTCTGCCTTTTCAAGGTCTGCAATATTGATTGTTGCCTTATCAGTATCTGAAAGTGCTTCATAAATTTCACGAAGCTCGGAAACTGCATCTGCATCGTCAGCTGTTACTTCGGAAGCGGGAAGCTCTGCAATCATGTCGTTGAGCTCTGCTCCTGCAAGTGCAAGCCAAGCAGCTTCTGCTGCTTCAAGAACAGCATAGTTATCAACTGTAGCCTGAAGTGCAGGAGCAAGTGCATCATAAGCTGTTCTTGCAGCCTTGATTGCTTCCTTGCTTTCAAGAGTTACTGTGCCGATTGCATTAATTAAGGTTTCAACAGCTTCAGCCTGAGCAACAAGTGCTGCTGTGATTTCTGTGGGAGTTAATGTATCAACGTCTGCTGCAGGTGAAAGAAGTCTTACTTCTTCAAGTGCCCAGTGCTTACTCTGAGATACTGTACAGTGAATCTTAATGTAACGAGCCTTTACATTATATGCTGTTCCGCCGAACTTAACTTCGGGAATTGCAGATATAACTGCAGGAGATACTGTAATCTTGTCAGAGGAAATCCAGTTTTCACCGTCCTCGGAAACGTAAATATAACCTTCCTTGAAGTTCTGGTCACCGCTTACTCTCTGATAGAGACGGATTCCCGAGAATTCATATACCTTACCAAGGTCATATTTAAGATATACAGAGTCGCCGTTATAGGGTGTTGATTCCTTAGCGCCTATGCAGAAGTCGTGGTGAAGCTGTCTTGAGGAAACACCGCCATCGGGTGCACCAAGGCTTATAAATTCATCACGTGTGATATAGTCACCGTCCATGATTATCTTACCACGGTCTGTGCCATGTTTTACGGTATCGGCTGAACCTGCCTTAACAATGTAAGTTGCGGCAGTACCTAAGGGATAACCCATTTCAACTTCGTCATCGGGGAAGGTTACCTTGGGAGCAACGGGAAGTAATACCTGAAGCTCTGTAATATTTGTATAGGAAGAGTTTCCGTCAATACCCTTAACAACGATGAACTTAATACCCTTAAAGGTATTGTTTCTTCCCTGCATAAGATAAGCTTCCTTATATTCTTCCTTGCTTCCGGATGTAAAGCCTAATGTTGTGTCGGGAAGAATGTCAACCCATGTTGTACCGTCATAAGTACCCTGCATCTTTATTACGTTTGCAGAAGCACCGCCGTTTACGGTTCTGGGGAATACTCTTACACCGCCAACAGCTGTTTCCTTATCGAACATAATGGTAACAGACTTGTCGCCGTCAACTGCTGAATGCCAGCAAGCACCCATATTTCCGTAAACCTTGCCGTCATAGAGATTTCCTACGCCGTGGCTCTGGCTGTACTGGCTTCCTGCTGTCCATGTCCAGTCAGCTGCATTTGTGTAATAGCCTTCGAATACTTCTTCTTTAAATAATTCAGCAAATGCTGTTACTGTAAGAGTTTCCTTACCGGAAACGGGCTTTATAAGTCTGAGTTCTGTTGCTGACCAGTGTTCGTGGGTGTCATCACGACCCATCTGATTTGCTTCAAGTCTTACATAACGAGCCTTGATGTTGCGAACTTCGCCGTCAGCTAAAGCCTTTGCATTAAATATACCTGTAGTTGTATTTAAATCTGTGGAAAGGTCAGCCTGTACCCAGTCTGTACCGTTATCGGATACATAGAGACTACCCTTTGAAATTGTCTGGCTTGCCCATACTCCGCCTTCGCCATTTCTTCTGGGATATACTCTGATACCGGAGAAGGTCTGCTCTGCGCCAAGGTCAATAGTAATCCACGCCTTGCTGGGATCTCCTGTTGCGGGTGCGGGGTAAATTACGCCGTTTGCTTCCCAGTGGGGCTTTATATTTCCCCTCTTGGATATTACACCATCCGTAAGCAGATTAAGGTTTGCTGTACCCATGCTGGGGGAATTGTTTCCGTTGTTCCACTTTCTGTCCGCAGGAGTATCTGTCTCTGCAGTTATAGCCCATACGGGATATGCTGTAAAGTCGTCAGCTTCGAAGGGCGATTCATAAGTTGTAGCCTTTAATATCTGAAGCTCAACGATGTTGGTGTGAGCGGTAGAGCTTCCGCTTACACCCTTTTCAACAACGTAACGGATGCCCTTGAACTTGTTGTCAAGCTCGCCGTTTAAGAGGTTTGTACCCTGCCATACACCGTCGTCGGTTGTAAGATCACTATCAGCACCGGCGGTAAGAGCTGTCTTTAAGGAGCCTGTTGCCTTAAACCAGTTTTCACCGTCGTATGTTGCTTCAATTCTTATTGTACCGGGGTTAGCACCGTACTGACGAACGTTGGTTGTAGAGTCGTGACGACCGTAAACTCTGAATCCGCCAACCTTGATGGGATTTTTGAACATTACGGTAATTGTTCTCTGTGCTTCTGTAATTGTTCCGGAAGCTGCAGAATGCCAGTAGTTGCAGTTATCGTCACTCGGGTATTCTCCGCTTGTCTCATGCCATTCCCCTACGTTATCTGTAATACCATCAAACGCTTCTGTTACAGGGCTGCCTGAGTTCCACTCAGAACCTGCCACCACAGATTCAAAGTAAACTGAAGGATTGTAATAGTCAAGACCGTCTTCTACAACGCCTGTAGAGATTTCTTTAAGTTCAGTAACAGTCTTTGTCTCGTTGCCGTCATCTTCCTTTACAAGAAGAAGTTCCTGCATAGACCAGTGATTACCGCTTGTCTTAACTGCTTCTATTTTGATATAACGTGCTGTTACGTTGTAAGCGCCGCCCTTAACCTTAACGGGAATTTCTGTATATATGTCACCTGTGGAATTATACTTTCCGTTAGCAACATCTGTGGTTGCAGCACCGGTGGAGTTCTTAACTATTGATGCATCAAAGGATTTGTTAACATTAGTACCGGTATCGCTGTACTTATCAAGAGCAACCCAGTCTGTTCCGTTGTCGGATACATAGAGAATTGCTTCCGTTATACCCTGACTGGGCTGATTCCATCTTCCGAATACACGTGCTGCGGAGAAGGTATATTCTGCACCAAAGTCAATAACAGCCCAGGCGGTATTTCCGTCTGTAGTAAGCCCTCTGTGATTCATTTCAAAGTGAGGATCACTGCTGGGAGTACCTGTCCAGAGATTGTAATAGCCGTCCTCTTCATTTATAAACTGATATACAACCTTATCGAAAAGACCTGAGTCTGCATCCATATGAGACGTATCTCTGCCCAAAGTATCTGTTGTTGAACCGGCAGATGTTACAGCAGGAGTAGTTGTAAACTGAATTACATCCTCTTCATAAGCATAACCCTTTTTGGGCTTTAACACCTGAAGCTCGCAGAAAGCAGCGTGGTTGTTTGTGTTACCTGATGCATTTTCATCAATCTGTACCTTTACTGCCTTATATGCAACACCTGTCTGTGCCTCAATTACAACAGGCTTTTTATTTGTGCTGTTCATTACGAAAGCATGGTCTAAAATTTTATCAAAGCTTGTTCCGTCAGTAGATGCAAATATTGTTACATATCTGGGGTTACCGCCGGGATTGTCAATACGGGGATAGAATCTGAAGCCACCGATTTTCTGCGCTTCATTAAAGGTGATTACAACACCTCTCTTATCAGCGGTAAGACCTGTGTTGGAATGCCAGTATTTTCCGTTATCTCCGCCGTTTGCCTGTAAAGGATGGTCTTCGGGCTGCCAGTATCCGTCGAAAAGATTACCTATGGGCTTCGAGTCACCTGTATCCATGGATTGAGCTGTAAACCACTCTTTCTGACAATAATAATCTCTTGCAGCCTCTGCAGCAGTAGGATCATACTCTTCCTGGGTGATTGTATTAAGGTCTTCATCAGCATCAAGCATAATGATTTCTTCTATCTGGAACTCACCGTGGGCGCTGCCGCCTGAAACCGCTGCTGCAGATACGGTAAATTCTATATAACGAGCAGTAATGTTTGCTTTATTACCTTCAAAAGAGAATGCAAAGTCACCGTACTGAGGCTCATAAGCTGCGGTACGGGTTATTGTCATATTGTCAAGGTTACCCCAGGCTTCGCCGTCCTCGGACACCTTTATGCCGGAAACGGTTGATGCCTTTCTCGCCTTCATGGCTCTTCCCTTATGGTCGTCTGCAAGACGGATACCGGAGAAGGTCTGAACAGAGCCAAGGTCAACAGTAAGTATTGTTGTTGACAAGGTTCCCATAAAGCCTTCTGTGATGCCTCCAATGATGGGATAATGATTATTATCTGAGGCACTGCCGCCGTCAACCTTTACACCGGTGGTATAAATACCATTGTAGGTGGATGTTACATTACCCTGGCTGCCGCCTGACTTTACTGTTACAGCAGCACCGTCAAGCTCGGTAAGATATGTAACGCCGTCACCGTCAGTAATGGTATATGTGTGAGCGGTTACGTTTTCAACGTTTGTCGCACCGAAATCGTCTGCTGTCAAAGTATCGTTTTCATCAATTTCGTCGATTAAAACGATTTCTTCCGCTTCCCATTCCCATCTGTTAACTGCGGTTACAACGAATTTAAAGTAACGTGCAGTTACGTTTACGGCTGCAGAATTCTTCTTGAATGCAAAATCTCTGTATGTAGACGTAAAGTCTTCGTTTGTTGCATTGTCAAGAGCATACCAAAGCACACCGTCATCAGATACTGACAGCGAAAGAGTCTTTATTTTTCTTGCGTCTAAAAATCTTGCTCTTGAAGAGTCGTAAATACGGATACCGGAGAATGTTTTTGCCGCGCCCATATCAACGGTTATAACATTCTCATTAATACGACCCAGCATACCTGTAAGTATACCATTATCATCCCTGATGCTTTCTTCATCATTGGTGGTATACTTACCGTCAACGAGAGCCGCAGGAGAACCTTCGAGGTTACCTACATTTGTTATTGACTCACCGTCAAACTCGCTGAAATAGGTGACGCCGTCACCTTCTGCAGGCACAAATGCCGCGGTAACGTTGGCTAAAAGTTCAACTTCTCCTTCCCCGTAAATTTCAACTAAATCTTCCTCGGAAATTTCACCGATTACGGGAATTTCCAGTACCTCTTCTGCGAAAGAGGTGATTGCTGCCGCAGGTGCCAATGTCATAATCATGCACAATACGAGCAGTACAGATAAGATTTTTCTCATGATGTTTCCTCCCTTTGCTTCTTATCATTTTTAATGAGAAATTTTGCACGATTTCAAGATGCGGGGGTGCGTTTTAGCGACAATCCACGCATTATGATATCATACTGTATCATATATAATACATCAAAACACCCCCTGATGTCAACAAAAAAAAACTTTTTCGAAATATTTTTTTTACTTAATTGTAAAGAAAGATTTTCTTTTAGGCATATTAACTAAAATAGCCGTCCTTTTGTTGTGCATTTAGCCGAAGGTCGGAAGTGTTACGGGAGATTTTGAGCCGTTGGCAGGGGTGCGGCGAGGAAAATGAGGCGGTATGTACTCTTCCTATTGTTATGCTGTGCTCTTACTATGGTTATGCTGTGCTCCCCTTTGTCATTCCGGACTTCCCCCTTGTCATTCTGAACTCCTCTTTGTCATTCTGACGACGGAGTTTTCGTGAGAAAACTCCTATGGAAGAATCCCTCGACACGCTCTCGCATGAGATTCTTCGGGCTGTCGCCCTCAGAATGACAGATAGAGAAGAAACGGGCGTAGAATGACAGGTTGGGGAGCGGGCGTAGGATGACAGAAAGAGGGATTGTCATTCTGAGCGTAGCGAAGAATCCCTCGATACGCTCTCGTATGAGATTCTTCGGGCTGTCGCCCTCAGAATGACAGAAAGGAAACGGGCGTAGGATGACAGGTTGGGGAGCGGGCGTAGAATGACAGAAAGAGGAAGCGGGCGTAGGATGACAGAAAGAGGGAGTGTCATTCTGACGACGGAGTTTTCGTGAGAAAACTCCTATGGAAGAATCCCTCGATACGCTCTCGTATGAGATTCTTCGGGCTGTCGCCCTCAGAATGACAGATAGAGAAGAAACGGGGTCAGAATGACAGAAAATGAAGTGTCCTCAATGACATATAGGGCGGGCAAAGAACCAAAGAATGGTACAAGTTTTCACTCGTACCATTCTTTACTCAAATCTTCCCACGCGGGATTATTTTCATTTATCAGCGCTTCCTTTTTCGCCCTGGTCCAGCCTTTTATTTTTTTCTCATAGCCGATTGCTTCTTTCGCATCGGAAGTTTCTCCATAATAAACAAGCTTATTCAGATTATACTTACTTGAAAATCCTACTATTAATTTATTTTTATGTTCGTATATGCGTCTTTTCAAATCATTGGTAACGCCTGTATAAATCACGCTGTTGTTTTTGTTGGTTATTATATATACATAATACATACTATCAACCCCTTAACGTCATTATACTAAAGCAGGTGATAAAATTCAATCTTTATTTTTGAGATTCTTCGGTCGTATATAGGCGTTTTTTCAAAAACGCCCATACTCCCTCAGAATGACAGAAAGAAGACGGGCGAAGAATGACAGGCGGGGTAAGGAAATTCTATTCTCTTCCTTTGTCATTCTGAGCGTAGCGAAGAATCTCTCGATACGCTCTCACTTGAGATTCTTCGCCCTGACGGGCTCAGAATGACAGGCGGGAAAGAAACGGGCAGTAGAATGACAGACGGAACGGCAAAGGAATGACAGGCGGGGGCAGGAAATTCTGTTCTCTTCCTTTGTCATTCTGCACTCTTCCTATTGTCATTCTGAGCGTAGCGAAGAATCCCTCGATGTGCTCTCGCTTGAGATTCTTCGGGCTGTTGCCCTCAGAATGACAGGTCGGAGGAAAACGGGCGAAAAGTGGCAGGTTGGCGGCTATATATAATAAGGAAGAAACTCGGGCAAAAAAACAAGGCTCCCCTTGGGGGGAGCCTCATAAAAATCACTTTGTAACTGTTACCGTTTGTGTTTCGCCGTCCCAGGCCACGTTATAGCCTAAAATTTCTGACACAAATCTAACCGGTATGAATGTACGGTTTTCGGAAATTACCGGGGGATTAAGAAGCGTATACATCATCTTACCCTTGGGATAACGGGTGTCTGTTACCCAAACGATATTATTCCATATCTGAAGCTCGATGGTCATAACCTCTGTTTTAAGGGTTATTTTTTCCTTTTGTCCGTCCCAGGAAATTTCCGCACCCATTTCTTCAACAAGCCCTCTTAAAGGAATAAGGGTTGAGCCGTTTACGATGAAGGGGGCAACGTCAAGCACCTTTTCGCTTTCCATATTGTCTCTGCCCTTTACCGCCTTTATGGTTTTATCGCCGATTTTAAGGGTATAGCTTTCGCTCATTCCCTCTTCTCTTTCCTTTTTCGCCGTTCCCGACTCGAAGAAGCTGATATCCGTTGCAGAAACTCTTCCTGCATTATATTCCACAATTTCGATATCCATATATTTAACCAAAATTTCTTCGTCAAACACATAAACCTTTTCCGATACATCGTCGGCAAACTTTATTCCTTCGATTGTTTCAAAGTTGTCGCCGTCAGCGGAATAGTGAAGATTTATCTTGTACCAGAGTCCGTGTTTATCCTCGCTTCTTCTCGGGATATAGTGCATTTCCTTTAATTTATAAGGCTCACGGAATTCAACCTCAATTGTAACGGGGCGGTTGCCCGTTCCTTCTGTCTGCCATATGGTGTCGCTGGTTCCGTCAAATGCCCGTGTTATTACGTTGTTATTCCATACGGGCTCAACGCAGTAGCCTGTCACCTCTTCGTTCGGAATCTGATAGAGCTTATTTACCTTTTCATATTCCATATATTCGGAAAGGGGAACTTCGGGAAGGTCGCTTCTTCCTTTTACAAGGGAAAATTCCGCAAAGCTTGCGATATTTCCGTTACCTGCCTTTATGACAAGGCGGATTCTCTTTACTTTAAGATTTCCCACAAGGCGGAAGTTTCTGATTGCGCCGAATGCCGCCGTCTGGGAAAAGGCGATGGAAACATTTTCGGAAATAAGTACATATTCTCCGTCGTCGGAATCGGAGGCATAAATATCAAAAAGCTTTATGTCGCCGGAGTGAGAATCTGTTCTCGGGAGAAGCACAAATTCGGAAATGCTTGTAACCTCGGGAAGAATGAAGTCGATTGTATAAGGAGGCGCTGTAAGGTTTCTGGCAGCGCCGTTTTCAACCTCATAGTAGGAGTGCCAGATAGTCTTGCTTCTTCCGTCGATAAGGTTTTTAGCAGGTGCGCCCTTAAATTCAGAGTCGCACTCTATCATCCAGCCTTCCTTGGGAATTTCGTTTTCTATCTTAAAGTCGCCTGTTGAGGGAGAAACGGCAGGAGTCTGCTGAGGCTTTTCCTCTTCCTTGGGCGCTTCACCCTTTTCGCTTCCTCTTATAAATTCAAGCTCACCGCAGGTTGCATAGCCGCTTCCGTAAGAGTCGGTTATTTCAAGCTTTACTCCCGTAAGCTCCATATCGCCCCAGGAAATTACCGGGGATGCGAAACGTGCGGCATCGCCCGAAAGCTTATATTTAGCTATTTCCTTATATTCCGTTCCGTCGGTTGTTCCGTGGATTGTCATAGCACGAACAGTTCCCGATTCGGAATCCCCTCGGGGTGTGTAGATAAGTCCCGACACCGTCATGGGGCTTACAAAGTTTACGGTTATAAAGTGGGGCCACTTATCAATCTGATCAAGCTTTCCGTCAACCACGGTATAGTGGCTGTGCCAGTAGGTTGCGGGGCTTCCGTCAAATATTTTCTTTATTGTTCCGCCGATGTCGGAGGTTGTTTCAACAAGCCATGATGCATCATAGGGGATTTTTTCATATCCTAAAGATGCTTCCTCTTTTTCTCCGTCTTTTGTTATTGTTGCAGGAACGGTAACAGCGTTTTCAGGCTTTGCCGTACCGCCCGTTAAAAGCTTAAGCTCACCGCAGGAGGCATAGCCGCCGTAGGAATTGGTGATTTCAAGCTTTATTGCGGTCATTTCCTTATCGCCCCAGGAAATAGTCTGGGCTTCAAAGCGCTTTGCATCACTTGCAAGCTTATATTCTGCAATTTTTGTGAAGGTTTCACCGTCGTCGGATGAATATACATTCATATTTTTTACGGTTCCCGATTCGCCGTCACTTCTGGGAATATATGTGATACCCGACAAAGTAATTGAGCTTATAAAATTTATTGTGATATAGTGGGGCGCCTTTACCCAGTCGTGAAGCTTTCCGTCAACCACTGTATAGTGGCTGTGCCAGAAGGTTGACGCATTTCCGTCAAACATTTTCTTTGCGCTTCCGCCAATGTCGGAGCTTACTTCAAGGAGCCATTCTGAATTGTAATCAATCGCCATTTCCTCTGCGAAGGCGGGAGTGATGAGACTTACAGCCATTAATAATGTAAGAATGATTGCAAATATTTTCTTCATTTTACCGCCTCCTTAATTAAAGTGATGTAATACGGAGTTAACCGTATCTTTCGGAGCTGTTCCTCTCAGACAAAGGGTGTATACACCGTTTCCGAAGTTTTCAACTTCGTAGCCGTAGCACTCTTCTATAAAGGAAAGAGGAATGTAAATTACTCCGTTAACCGATTTAACGGGAGCCGAAAGAACTTTAAGTGCACCGTCTGCCTTTGCCTCGTATGTTCCGAGAGTTGTGTAGGTCCACATATAGTTTACTGCCTCGGTAAGCTCGTCGTTCATTTCATAGTGATATGTACGAAGCACATTGTAGTCGGGGCTGTATTCCGTCTTTGTTCTGCCGTAGCCCATAATTTCGTTAAAGGCATCCTCGGGAACATAGAGTGTTCCTGCTTCTTCAAAAGCACGGATGCTTCTGTCTCTTTCATTTACAGGCATCTTTCCGCCTGCAACTATCATATTTTCCGCTCCCGCCTTAATGATGGCAGTATCCATAAGACTTGCACGCTCACCTGCCGTTAATGCAGTCTGCTCTATTTCGGTGCAGAGATAGTTAAATCTTCCGTAGGGAGCAACCGAGCCGTGGGAATAGAAATTCATGAAATCGTCCTCGGGGGATACGGAATCTGTCCACTTAAATTCAAAGTCAACAACGTCGGCTTCACCAAGTAAATTTCTCGGAATTGCAACGGTCATATTCTTGCCTATTATATAATAGGAAGCTTCTCCGACATTTTCCCATGAAAATGTCTTTCCTGTTGCCTTTGAAACCACGCCCTTACCTTCAAGATTTAAGGCAAAGTCATAGCCTTCAAAGCCTGTATTATACATTCTGTCGGTGTTTATATAAAGGTTTAAGAAGTTATTGTCATGCTCCTTTATATCATCTTTACAGGTCACAAGGAAATAGAAGTTTTCCGCATCATAAGAAACCTTTGCAGAAAGGATGGCATTATTTACCGTGGTTTTATAGATGTCAGGCTCAAAGTCTGTGCCTGCCTTTGCATAGCCTACGGAGTCACGCTCATAGGACTGGTCTGCATTTAAGAATTCAGGTCCGATGTCGCTCCACTGTGAAAGATCACCGTTTATATCAACAGTTTTTGCTCCGCTTGCTGTGGGAACGGGACGAACTCCCTTATATTTTCTGATAAAGTCTGTCATAAGACAGTAGTAGTCGTCCTTAAGAGCTCCTCTTGAAGGCTCAAAGTCACGGCTGTTTTCATCGTCGAAGGTATCAACGAAGCCGTTGGGATTTCCGTACCAGTCTTCAAAGCGGATTGCGGTTTGCTCGTTCCATCCGTCGATGTATATAAATTCCGGCTCTGCCGCAAGTGCCAAAGCAGCCTGTTCACGGAAGAAGTATGCCTTTCTTGCACCGTCTATACTATAATCCTCGCCGAATACCTCGGAGAAGCCTCTTCCCTTGGCATATACGTTTGATGCCGCACCGCCAAGTCCCATAGCCGCATTGGTAAGGGTATTTATGGAGCAACCTACAGCCATAAATTCGGGTCTTCCGTTTTCGTCGGGGTTACGAAGCTTCTGGGGGAAGTGTTCAAGCCAGAACCACTCGTTGGGCTTAACCTCGCTGTCTCTTGTTCCGCCGTAACGGAAGGTGAAAAAGTCGTGAATTTCTTCTACAAGTTCAAGCTGTGCGGTGTCTTTGCTGTTCGCCTGATTTTCAGCATATTCCTTTCTTGTGTTTGCGAAAATAAGCGGCTTTCCGTCAAGATAGTACCAGATATCGGAATAGTCGCTTTCCACGAAACAGCTCATATAAATTGATGCGGGCTGTGTGAAGGAATAGTTGTTGGGCATTATGATTGTGGCAAGGAAGCTGATTTTAGGAACATTAAGCCCCGTTGCCTTGGAATCTCTGAAAGCTTCCGCCAACACCTTCATAGGCTCTATAAAGTTATAACCGTTATTTGTGCAGTCAAAGAAAATTACGTCAACTCCTGCGTGGGAAAGCATTTCAGCGTGCTTTCTGTATACCCAGTAGTCATAGGAATCGTAAAAGCCCAAAACAGGCTCCGACCAGTAGTAAATACTGTTTAAATCCCACGCCTTGTGGAAATAGTCATATCTTGCCTCGGGCGAAGCTTTAATTACATCGCCGATTACGGTTGCACGGGTTTTCGCAGTATTTGATGTAAACCAGTCCCAGTACATTATACCTACATCTCTGCCGTCGGTTTTAACTGCGCCTGCCTCGCTATAGTCTGCAACCTTTCTTCCGTAGGAGTCGGTTAAAGCCCATGTATCGGAGTAAAGGTCTGTTACAACATCATCGCTGACCCATACGCTCTTTTTATCTTTTACATATTCTTCTTTGGAAAGAACAACCTTTTCTATGGTACTTCCGCTGCGGGATGCACCGTAAAGGGAAACAAAGTAAAGGTCGTGTGTGCCTTCCGCACCCTCAACCGAGGCTTTGAACTCCCCTTTTCTGTTTTCGTCCATAACGATATAACCGATTACATCACCCGTCTGAGGGTCATCGGTTTTCACCATAAAAGTATCACCGTTGGAGCCTCCTGTTACGGAGTTGTCGGCAATTACGGTAACGCTCTTTATCCCGGTAAGGTCAACATTCTTGAAACCGAAATAATCGTCTTTTTTGCTGTAGCGGATACCTGTTTCGATTTTATTCGCACCGGATAAAAGTTCCGCTTTTGCGGGATCTAAAACGGTTCCTTCTCCCTCGGCAAAAACCGAGCACAGGGAAAAGACCATCAAAAGCGCCAGAATAAGTGATATTATTTTCTTCAAACATATCCCTTCCTTTCAAGTGTATATGCTTTAATTATACTATATTCGAGCGCCTTTTGTATTTATCTTTTTTTCCGATGTTTTTATCCTTTTTTCCACGAAAAATTTTTCTTTCCTTTTTGGCAAATTTGTGGTATTATATAAGACAGGATTAAATTTTTGAAAGGGGACGTGTCTTTATGAGCGAAGAATTACGCGCAAGAGAGGTTGATCAGCTCATCACCGATACCTTAAGAACAAACTATATGCCCTACGCCATGAGCGTTATTGTGTCCCGTGCAATTCCCGAAATTGACGGACTTAAGCCTTCCCACAGAAAGCTTTTATACACCATGTATAAAATGGGGCTTTTAACAGGAGTTCGTACCAAGAGTTCCAACGTTGTGGGACAGACCATGAAGTTAAACCCCCACGGCGATATGGCAATTTACGATACCTTAGTTCGTCTTACAAGAGGTAATGCATCCCTTTTGTATCCCTTTATAGACTCAAAGGGTTCCTTCGGTAAGAAATACAGCCGTGATATGGCATCCGCCGCAGCCCGTTATACCGAGGTTAAGCTTGCTCCCATATCGGCAGAGCTTTTTGCCGACATTGATAAAAACAACGTTGACTTTGTAGATAACTTTGATGCTACCATGAAGGAGCCTGTGCTTCTTCCCGTTACTTTCCCCAACATTTTAGCAAATCCCAATTTGGGTATTGCCGTTGGTATGGCAAGTAACATCTGTTCATTTAACATAAGGGAGCTTTGCGACACCGTTATCGCCCTTATGAAGGACAAGGATTGTGATATTACGGAAACTCTCCTGGCTCCCGACTTCCCCGGTGGCGGACAGATTTTATATAATAAGGAGCTTTTCCGTTCCATCTATGAAACAGGAAGAGGAAGCTTCAAAATTCGTTCCAAATGGCGCTATGATAAGAAAAATCAGTGTATCGAGGTTTATGAAATCCCCTATACCACTCAGGCAGAGCTTATCATAGAGGCTATAACAAAACTTGTTAAGGACGGAAAGGCGAAGGAGATTTCAGACCTTCGTGACGAAACGGATTTAAGCGGTCTTAAAATTACGATTGATATAAAAAGAGGAACAGACCCCGAAAAATTAATGGCACTTCTCTTTGCAAAAACTCCTTTGGAGGACAGCTTTGGTTGTAACTTTAACATCTTAATCAAAAATCACCCCAAGGTTTTGGGCGTTCGTTCCATTTTGCTGGAATGGCTCTCGTTCAGAATTGATTGTGTCAAGAGAAAGATTTTATTCGACATTGATAAGAAAACCGCCACTCTCCATCTTTTATACGGACTTCGTAAAATTTTGCTTGACCTTGACAAGGCAATAAAAATCGTTCGTGATACGGAAAACGATGCAGATGTTGTTCCCAATTTGATGCAGGGCTTCGGCATCGACGAAACTCAGGCAAACTTCGTTGCGGAAATTAAGCTCCGTAACATGAATAAGGAATACATCTTAAAGAAAATTGCCGATGTTGACGAGCTTGAAAAGGAAATTGCCGAGCTTTCGGAAACTGTTAAGAGTGATTCTAAAATCAAAAAAATCATAGCAAATGAGCTTAAGGAAATTTCCAAAAAGTACGGCGAAGACAGAAAGAGCGAAATTATCGAGGCTGATGACATTCCCGTACTTGAGCCCATCAGCGAGGTTGAAGACTATAACTTAAAGATGTTCTTAACAAGGGATAACTACTTAAAGAAGGTAACCCTCGTTTCCCTCCGAAGTGCATCGGAGCACAAGCTTAAGGACGGCGACGAAATCATAGCCGAGCAGGAAACCACCAACAGAAGCGATTTACTTCTCTTCTCAGATAAGTCGGTGGTTTACAAGCTCAAGATTTCCGACCTTCCCGATTGCAAGGCAAGTGCTTTCGGTGAGTATATTCCCAACATAGTTGAGCTTGACGAAGGGGAAAAGATTATCAAAATCGTGGCAACGGACAATTACGAAGGCTTAATGCTCTTTGCATTTGAAAACGGAAAGGTTGCCAAGGTTCCCTTAAAGAGCTATGAAACAAAAACCAACCGTAAGAAGCTTATAAACGCATATTCCGACTCCTCACCCATCGTTGGAATTATCTACACTCCCGATGAGACGGATGTTTTGGCGGAAACAAGCAATGCAAAGCTTTTATGCTTCAATACCGAAGCGGTAAGCTTAAAGACAACCCGTGACACTCAGGGCGTTAAGGCGCTTTCATTAAAGAAAAACGCAACTCTTAAGTCCATCTGTCTGGCTTCCGAATCCAAGGTTGCCGACCCCAAGAAATATTATACCAAAAACATTCCCGCCGCAGGATTTTTCTTAAAATCCACGGACAAAGCCCCCCAGATGTCATTGTTTGATGATTAATAAAAAAGCTGTGAACTTGCGTTCACAGCTTTTTGTTATCTTAACACCATTTTTAAGAGCTTTCCGTAAATACTTCTGTTATAGGGCTGATAGCGCATGGGGAGATCCATAAATGTCTTTTTGTCAACAATGCTCTTTTCGTGGGAAAAGGCATCAAAGCCTGACTTTCCGTGATATCCTCCCATTCCGCTTTCACCTACTCCTCCAAATGCCATTTCACTTGTGGCAAGGTGAATTACAACATCGTTTACGCATCCGCCTCCAAAGGAAAGACGCTCGGTAATCTCTTTTATATGAGCTCTGTCTTCGGAGAATATGTATAAAGCCAGGGGCTTTTCCCTATCCTTCAGAACGTCATAAACATCGCTGAATTTATCGTAGGTAAGTATGGGCATTACAGGTCCGAAAATTTCTTCCTGCATAACAGAGTCTGAAAAACTCACATTGTCCATTACCGTAGGCTCTATTTTCAAAGTTTCTCTATCAAAGCCTCCGCCAAGCACAACCTTTTCCTTTTCTATCAGTCCCAAAATTCTGTCGAAATGCTTTTCGTTTACAATTTTTCCGTAATCCGGGTTTTCCAAAGGCTTTTTGCCATACTGCTTTTCCACTTCTTTTTTAACTGCTGCAACAAATTCGTCCTTTACGCTTTTTTCGCACAGGATATAATCGGGAGCAACACAGGTCTGTCCGCAGTTTAAGTATTTTCCGAAAACAATTCTTTTTGCCGCAAGTTTTATCTTTGCGGTAGAATCAATTATGCAGGGGCTTTTCCCGCCAAGCTCCAACACCGAAGGCGTTAAATGCTCCGCACACTTTCTTAAAACTTCCTTGCCCACCGACTGACTGCCCGTGAAGAATACCATGTCGAACTTCTTATCAAGAAGCTCGGCATTTTCCTTTCTTCCGCCCTGAATAACGGCTACATAAGAGGGGTCGAAACAATCTTCTATAATTTTCGCCACCACCTTGCTTGTAGCAGGCGAGTATGCGCTGGGCTTAACGATTACGGTGTTTCCTGCCGCAATGGCATCTGCCAGAGGGTCAATCGTAAGCAGGAAGGGATAGTTCCACGGGCTCATGATTAAAACATTGCCGTAAGGAGACGGTTTTTTATAGCTTGTGGAAACAAACTGTGCAATGGGGCTTTTAACAATTTTTCTTTTTGCAAATCTTCCCACATGTCTTATCATATAGCTTATTTCTGTCAAAGAAAGTCCAACCTCGCACATAAAGCCTTCAAATTCGCTTTTGCCAAGGTCTGCGCGAAGTGCCTCATTTACTTCATCTTCATGCTTCTTTACCGAACGGTAAAGCTTTTTCAGCATTTCTTTTCTGAATTTAACGGGTATAGTTTTGCCTGATGCAAAAAACTCCCTCTGTTTTATAAGAATTTCATCTGTCTTCATAAAATCACCTTTCCATTACAGCATAATAAAACCTGCAAAGCTCTTTCGCATCCATCAAAACCGGTACGGGATATAAGGGATTACCTTCCCTGTCTGCATGACGTGCCATTACCTCTATATCCTTTTCCTCTATTCCCGACAAGGTTTCGGGAATATTCATATTTTTATTAAGCTCTTTAATTTTTGCCGTAAACTTTTCAGCACCTGTTTTTATGTCATCATCCTTTGAGGCAACTCCTGAAAATACCGCAAGCTCGTAAAGCTTTTTATATGCCTTTTCTCCGTAAGCTTCAAGCACAATAGGTAAAAGAACGGAATTTGCAAGCCCGTGAGGAATATTATACTGTCCGCCCAAAGAATGAGCAACCGCATGCACATATCCCACATAGGATTTCGAAAAAGCTATACCTGCCTTATACGCCGCTTCCAGCATATTTTTTCTTGCTTCAAAATTCGCAGGCTCGTTATATGCCTTTTCCACATTTTCAACGATAAGCTTAACTGCCTCTTTTGAAAGACGGCGTGTTTCCTTACTTGTGGACTTTCCGATGTATGCTTCCACCGCATGGGTAAGCGCATCCATACCTGTTGTTGATGTAAGATGAGGAGGAAGGGTATATGTAACCTTTGGGTCAAGAACCGCATAACGGGGAATAAGGGGAAATGAATTCATGGTGTATTTATGCTTTTTCACTTCGTCTGTTATAACCGCAGTTAAGGTAACCTCGCTTCCCGTTCCTGCAGTTGTGGGAATTGCAAAAAGCGGCGGAAGCTTCTTAAATATTTTAAGGTTTCCTTTAAGTCTTTTTAAGGCTTTGCCCCTATAAGCAACTCTTGCACCAAGTGCCTTAGCCGCATCCATAGCCGAGCCGCCGCCGAAGGCAACGATAGATGAGCATCCTTCATTTTTGTAAAGAGCGTAAGCTTCTCCTACGTTTTCCACCGTGGGATTGGGTCGTGTTTTATCATATATCGCATATGAAAGACCGCTTTTTTTCATGCTTTCTTCAAGGTTTTTAAAGCTTTCGGACTTTCCCAAAAATCCGTCTGTAACCAAAAGAGGCTTTCCAAGTTTTTTTCTTTTTATTTCTTCCGCTATATCGCTTATGCTTCCGAGTATCAAAGGTTCTCTGTACGGAAGTACGGGAAGTGCCGCGCGAAACGCTTTTTGATAAATACGGCAAAATACTTTCTTAAAAATATTCATATCAAAGACCTTCCTTGCTTATTTCTTTAAGATTATCGGATATGGTGGAAAGTGCCTCGTAGAAAATCTCTCTCTGACCTGCAGTTAAGCCCTTTCCGCCTTTTTCAACGGCAAGTTTAACTCTCTCTCGAAGCTCTGTGGTAAATTCCTTTCCCTTTTCGGTGAGAGTAATTTTTGCACGATAGCCGTTTACGGTTACATTTTCCCTTTTAATTACTTCCTTTTTTTCCATGAGGGTAACGGCACGGGAAACCTCCGCCTTGTCCCTTCCGCAAATATCGCAAAGATCCTTGGCGGTAAGTCCCTCGGGATTTTTATAAAGAGCGATTAAATAAACTACATATCCGCCCTTAAGATCAAACTTTTTCATTTCATCTGCCGCAATTTTATTCCAGCTTGCAGTTATGGAAGAAAGGGCAAGTGTAAATGTCTCAAAGCGTCCTATCATATTATCAACTCCATAAAAAAGACTTGTTGATAAATCAACAAGTCTATAATACCACAAAGATGTTGATTTGTCAACAAGTTTCAAAAAGAGAACTGCACCGCCAAGACGTACTGCTTAGCGGTGCAGTTTTTCCTTAAAGTGTTTTATATATTTCTTCTGCATAGCGGACAGTTTCCATGGCATCCTTGCCGTATTTATCTGCGCCGATGGATAAAGCATAATCCTTTGTCAAAACCGCTCCGCCCACAACAATTTTGCAGGATGGAATTTCTTTATGCACGAGGGCTATGGTTTCCTCCATAAAAGGAACCGTTGTGGTCATTAATGCGCTTAAGCCCAGCAAGGGTGCATTTTTTTCCTTTACCGCAGAAGCGATAATTTCAGGATCAACGTCCTTTCCCAAGTCAGTTACATCAAAGCCGTAGTTTTCAAGAAGAAGCTTTACAATATTTTTACCTATGTCGTGGATATCTCCTTTAACCGTAGCAAGGATAACAGGATATTTTTTTGCCGTATTTTCTTTTGATTCCTCCATATTCGCCTTAACTTCGGCAAAGGCGCATTTTGCCGCCTCTGCACTCATTAAGAGCCCGGGAAGATATACCTTTTTTTCTTCAAAGCCCCGTCCAACCGTATCAAG
>JAZRHF010000041.1:0-8692 GCA_045644565.1 Clostridia bacterium
ACCCTTTACAACGGGAATGTCATCGCCGGGGAAGTCGTAGGAAGAAAGAAGGTCTCTGATTTCCATTTCAACGAGTTCGAGAAGTTCTGCGTCGTCAACCTGGTCAACCTTGTTCATGAATACTACGATGTAGGGAACGCCAACCTGTCTGGAAAGAAGGATGTGTTCTCTTGTCTGAGGCATGGGGCCGTCAGCAGAAGATACAACGAGGATAGCACCGTCCATCTGAGCTGCACCTGTGATCATGTTCTTAACATAGTCAGCGTGTCCGGGGCAGTCAACGTGAGCATAGTGACGAGTTTCTGTCTGATACTCAACGTGAGAGGTGTTGATTGTGATACCTCTTTCTCTTTCTTCGGGAGCCTTGTCGATGTTTGCATAGTCAGAGAACTCTGCATTTCCCTTAAGAGAAAGTGCCTTTGTGATTGCAGCGGTAAGAGTTGTCTTACCATGGTCAACGTGACCGATAGTACCAATGTTTACATGGGGTTTGGTTCTTTCGAATTTAGCTTTTGCCATTTTAATATCCTCCTTAATATAACAATTATTTGTTTTTAATTATACTACACTATGGAATAAAAATCAAGAGTTAATCAGTCTTTTTTAGCTCTGGAATCGATAATTTTTTCCATAATGCTCTTGGGAACCACTTCATAATGGCTGGGTTCCATAGAGTAGTTACCTCTACCCTGTGTCTTAGAACGAAGGTCTGTTGCATATCCGAACATTTCGGAAAGCGGAACGTGGGATGAAATTGTAACAACACCGTTTCTGGAGTCACTACCCTGAATCATACCACGACGAGAGCTGATATCACCCATTACGTCGCCCATGTATTCTTCGGGAACAGTAACGTCAACCTTCATGATAGGTTCTTTAAGCTGAGCGTCAGCTTTTCTCATACCTTCCTTGAACGCCATAGAACCGGCAATCTTAAATGCCATTTCTGAGGAGTCAACTTCGTGGTATGAACCGTCGTAAAGAGTAACCTTTACGTCAACAACCTGATATCCTGCAAGGATACCGGATTCCATAGCACCCTGGATACCGGAGTCAACTGCGGGGATGTATTCCTTGGGAATAGCACCACCAACAACCTGGTTAACGAATTCGTAACCCTTTCCAGCTTCCTGGGGTTCCATGATAATCTTAACGTGACCGTACTGACCACGACCACCGGACTGACGAGCATACTTGTGGTCAATTTCAACACGCTTGCTGATGGTTTCCTTGTAAGAAACCTGAGGATTACCAACGTTAGCTTCTACCTTAAATTCGCGGAGAAGTCTGTCAACGATAATCTCAAGGTGAAGCTCACCCATACCTGCGATGATTGTCTGACCTGTTTCTTCGTCTGTGTAAGCCTTGAATGTGGGATCTTCTTCAGCGAGTCTTGCAAGAGCGATACCCATCTTTTCCTGACCTGCTTTGGTCTTAGGTTCGATAGCAACTCTGATAACGGGCTCGGGGAATTCCATGGATTCAAGAATTACGGGAGCGTTTTCTGCACAAAGAGTATCACCTGTTGTGGTGTTCTTAAGACCTACGGCAGCAGCGATGTCGCCGGCATAAACCATATCAAGGTCTTCTCTCTTATCAGCGTGCATACGAAGAATACGTCCGATTCTTTCTTTATTGTCCTTTGTAGAGTTAAGAACATAGCTTCCTGTTGCGAGAGTACCTGAATATACTCTGAAGAAGCAAAGCTTACCTACGAAGGGGTCTGCAATGATCTTGAACGCAAGAGCTGCAAAGGGCTCATCGTCAGATGCATGCTTATCAACTTCTTCACCATCTAAGGTTGTACCCTTGATAGCGGGAATGTCTGTGGGAGCGGGCATGTAATCGATAACAGCGTTAAGAAGGGGCTGAACACCCTTGTTTCTGTAAGCTGTTCCGCAGAATACGGGAACGATTTCGTTAGCGATTGTAGCCTTTCTTACTGCCATCTTGATTTCATCAAGTTCGGGTTCTTCTCCCTCTAAAACCTTCATCATAAGATCATCATCATGAGAAGCAATTTCTTCAAGAGCTTCTTCACGATACTGCTGAGCAATTTCCATCATATCTTCAGGAATTTCCTCTTCTCTTACGTCGGTTCCGTCATCGTTGTAGTAAACTGTTGCTTTCATGGTAAGAAGGTCGATGATACCCTTGAAGGTATCTTCCTTACCGATGGGAAGCTGAAGGGGAACAGCCTTACACTGAAGTCTGTCCTTCATCATTCCTACAACGTTGTAGAAGTCAGCGCCCATGATATCCATCTTGTTGATGAATGCCATTCTGGGAACGCCGTACTTATCAGCCTGTCTCCAAACGGTTTCAGACTGGGGTTCAACACCACCCTTAGCGCAGAAAACTGTTACGCTACCGTCAAGTACACGAAGAGATCTTTCAACCTCAACGGTGAAGTCAACGTGACCGGGGGTATCGATGATATTGATTCTGTGATGCTTCCAATAGGCCGTGGTAGCAGCGGAGGTAATTGTAATACCTCTTTCCTGTTCCTGCTCCATGTAGTCCATTGTAGCATTTCCGTCGTGAGTATCACCAATCTTATGAATCTTACCGCAATAGTATAAAATTCTTTCAGTAGTGGTGGTTTTTCCGGCGTCAATGTGGGCCATAATGCCTATATTTCTGGTTTTTTCAAGTGAAACTTCTCTTGCCAAAAATATCTCTCCTTTCGTCGGTTACTACCTTGGTAATACTACCATCTGTAATGTGCAAACGCCTTGTTAGCTTCAGCCATCTTATGAGTATCTTCTCTCTTCTTTACAGCTCCGCCAAGTCCGTTTGTAGCGTCAATGATTTCGTTAGCCAATCTCTCGCACATATGTCTTTCGTTACGAGCTCTTGAATAAACTGTGAGCCATCTCAAGCCAAGAGTACGACGTCTTTCGGGACGTACTTCCATGGGAACCTGATATGTGGCACCGCCGACTCTTCTTGCCTTTACTTCAAGCACGGGCATAATGCTTTCCATTGCCTGAGTGAAAACTTCGAGCGGCTCCTTTCCTGTCTTCTCACGTACGATATCAAATGCATCATAAACTATCTTCTGTGCAACACCCTTCTTGCCGTCAAGCATGATGTTGTTGATAAGTCTTGTAACAGTTGTATCATTGTACATGGGATCCGGTAAAACATCTCTTTTGGGAACAAATCCTCTTCTAGGCACTGTTCTTCCCTCCTTCATAAATTTTAGATAATGAATTCATAGGTACTCAAGAATCCTTTCTTCTTGTAAGTGCAATCTATAAAAATTCCGTAGACCGCACAACCTAAGTTTTTGTTATTCCGCCTACGGAACAACATGCACGAACAATTCGGCTAATTATTACTTCTTAGCCTTTGCTTTCTTTGCACCGTACTTACTTCTGGACTGCATTCTGTTTGCAACACCGGAAGCATCGAGTGCACCTCTGATGATGTGGTAACGTACACCGGGAAGGTCACGTACCCTTCCGCCTCGGATAAGAACAACGCTGTGTTCCTGAAGGTTATGACCTTCACCGGGGATGTAGCTTGTTACCTCAGTACCGTTAGTGAGTCTTACTCTGGGAATCTTACGAAGAGCTGAGTTAGGCTTCTTAGGGGTCTTTGTCTTAACGTAGGTACATACACCTCTCTTCTGGGGAGAGCTCTGATCTGTAGCCTTGTTCTTAAGAGAGTCAAAACCCTTCTGGAGTGCAGGAGCCGTAGACTTAGTCACTTTGGTGGTTCTGCCTGTTCTGACTAACTGGTTAAATGTAGGCATTATTTTTTCACCTCCTGAATAAATTTTATATATCAACAGACGTTTGTCTGTTAATAAACGGCAACAACAGCAGCGCCGACATCAATTCCTGCGGCTCTGCCAAGTTCTTTCATTTCCGATACCTCAAGAATCGGAATATTTGCTTCCTTACACGCTGAACTTATTTCATCAATAAGCCCGGGAGAAGCATCACGAGCGATAAAGACCTTTTTAGCCTCACCGCTTCTTATCTTCTTAATGGATTGCTTTAACCCCACTGTTTTTTCCTGAGTCTGCAATTCACTGAGCATTAATATCACCTTTTTCTAAACATACCCATACAATTATGCATTTTAACATCATTTTACTTTGTTGTCAAGAGTTTTTTTCCTCATTTTATAAGAGTTCAAAACTTTCGGCATAATTCACATAACGGAACTCTATATAGAAATTATCTTCCAGCAAAAGTTCCCCCGCTCCCACATTTACAAGTTCTTTATCGGAATATAAAAGCCATCCGTCTTCCATGGTGGAAGCAACACCGTCAAAATTATCAAACATACCGTTTTTGTATGTAAAAGCAAACTTCATTTCTGAACAGGACTGTATGATAGCGTCAGCCGCAGTCGCATTATTTTTTGATATGTAAATTTCAGAGTCAAGAAGTTTATCCCCGTCAGGTCCGATTATTATAACTTCTCCAAACAAAGGATACTCGGTTTTCTTGCATCCCGCAAAGCTGAACATTGCGAATAACGATGCCGCAACCAGTATTATGGCAATAACTCTGTTTCTCATAATAAAGACTTCCTTTCAATGTTTTACACATAGCTAATCTATTTTATCACAAAAATATTCCAAAGTCAATATTTCATTTCATATTATAAAGAAGGGATTGTTTCTAACTTTGAAAAGAAAATCTTTCACTTACAATACACTTTTCATGACAGGAGCAAACATCATAACAAGGCTCATAGGTTTTATCTATCGTATATTCTTAAGTCGCTTTATCGGCGCCGAAGGCCTTGGCCTTTTCGCACTTATATCTCCGGTTTATTCTGTTTGCTGCGCCATTGTTGCTTCAGGTCTGCCGGTGGCTTCAATGAAGGATGTGTCGGAAGCCATTGCCGAAGGTGATAAAAGCAGAGCGAAGACCATAACCTACGCATCGCTTTTAACTGTTCTTTCCGTTTCTTTAATACTCTCCTCACTTTTGCTGATTTTCGCACCTTCTCTTTCCTCTCTTTTAGGCGACAGGCGTGTTCTTTCTTCTCTCCACATCCTTTCTTTTGCCGTTTTAATAACCGGCTTTGAAAATATTTATAAATCAAGCTTTTATGCTGACGGAATTGTAAAAATCCCTGCCTTTACCGAAATAGCGGAGCAGATTTTCAGAATCATGACAGTGGTTCTTCTGATATTATTTTATGCAAAGGATGATATAGAACTTTCCTCTGCGGTCTTAACCTTCGGAATATTTGCAGGAGAAGCATTGAGCCTTGTCATTCTGTTTGCCTCCTATTACAAAACCTTCAAGGGAATACCACGTTGTTCTTTTAAGGGAAAGTTTTCTTCCATCATAAATACCGCACTTCCGGTAACCGCTTCCAGAACCGCCGAAACTTTTTTAGGCTCAGCCTCCAACATCCTTATACCTGCAATGCTCACCATGTACGGTCTAAGCCGTGGTGAGGCAACGGAAATTTTAGGTGTGATTTCAGGCATGGTTATGCCCCTACTTTTTTTGCCTTCGGTTTTCACCAATGCCCTATCGGTAAATTTAGTTCCTTTCATTTCCGCTAATCTTGCTAAAGGAAACTTAAATGCCGTAGGTAGAAAAATTGAAAAAGTATTATTCTGCACAGCTCTTTTTGCCTTTCCCTCTTTCCTGTGCCTTGCAGCTTTGTCAAAACCTTTGGCAGAGTATGTGTTTTCCGACTCAAGAGTGGCACTCTTCCTCCCCCTGATGTCATTGGGTGCGCTTTTTGCCACCTTCCGTCATATTTTAACATCAATATTAAATGCATCCGCCATGGCGAAAAAAGCTTCCTTTTATTCTTTTACCGGAAATGCCCTGCAGCTTATTTTAACCACAATACTTATTCCGTTTATCGGAATAACCGGCTATTTATTTTCCTATATTATTTCCAATATTTTGCTTTTTATCCCAACAGCCTATTCCGTATTCACCTTAATACCCCCGGATAAAGGATTGTTAAGAAAGGTCACACTCCCTCTTTTTCCTGCCGTTTTTTCATTTGGAATCTCCTATCTTTTGTATGACACCATGAAAAAAACTCTTTTTCCCATTTTTTCCATGGCCTTTTCTGCTTTAACAGGTGCTTTTTTATACCTTTTTATACTGTTTATTCTATTTAAAAATAAAAAAATAATATTTTTCTCGAAAAAAACTTGACTAATTATAAAATTTAAGGTATAATCTCTTTATCACTTTTAGAATCCCGCACATTTTATCGGGGCGAAATTTATTTTCGCCAATTGCAATTGCGGAGGGAGGGATATTTACAATGGCAGAAATCAGAGTTAAAGAAAACGAATCATTAGATAGCGCGCTTCGTCGTTTTAAGCGTTCTTGTGCTAAAGCAGGCGTTATTTCCGAGGTAAGAAAGAGAGAACATTACGAAAAACCCAGTGTTAAGCGTAAAAAGAAATCAGAGGCAGCTCGCAAGAGAAAGTTCATGTAACTTTTATCCTTCGCATTAACGAAGAAAAGCGGGTTTCACAAAAAGACGATATTATTAAATGCGGGTGCAAAGCACCCGCATTTTTTACTACACAATAAAGAGGTGTTTATATGGTAAAGCTCGGTAACGACTGGGATAATATAATCGGTGAAGAGTTTAACAAGGAATATTATCTCACTTTGAGAAACTTCTTAAAGGATGAATATGCAAAGGGACCCGTTTATCCCGATATGCACGATATTTTTTCCGCACTAAAGACAACGGCTTATAAGGATGTAAAAATCGTAATCATCGGTCAGGACCCTTATCACGAAGTTGGTCAGGCTCACGGAATGTGCTTTTCCGTTCGCCCGGGCGTTCCCGCTCCCCCATCTTTGGTTAATATTTATAAGGAGCTTCGTGACGACCTTGGTTGCTATATTCCCAACAACGGATATCTGGTTGACTGGGCAAAGCAGGGCGTTCTGCTCTTAAACACTTTACTCACCGTCCGTGAGGGAGAGCCTATGAGCCATAAGGGTATGGGCTGGGAAATTTTTACCGACTGTGTAATTTCCGCCCTTTCCAAAAGAGATGATCCCATAATCTTCCTTCTTTGGGGACGCCACGCCATTTCAAAGTCGGAGCTTATTGATAAAAATAAACACTATATCTTTACGGCGGCACACCCATCTCCCTTATCGGCAAGCCGTGGCTTTATGGGATGCAAACATTTTTCAAAAGCAAACGAAACGCTTATATCGCTTGTTAAATCGCCAATCGACTGGCAGATAAAGAATATATAAAACAAAAAAACTCGGAAGACAAAATCTTCCGAGTTTTTTATATCAGTTAAACTTATTTTACTAATTCGTAAGTATCTCTTGCAATCATAAGTTCTTCGTTTGTGGGGATAACGAGCATCTTAACAGTTGCATCAGCTGTAGAAATGTCGTTTTCGTCAGATGTTCTAAAAGCCTTCTTGTTAGCTTCTTCGTCAACCTTTACGCCCATAAACTCAAGATTCTTACCTACTCTTGAACGATACTGGGGATTGTTTTCACCGATACCGCCTGTGAATACAACCGCATCAATTCCGCCCATAGCAGCAGCATAACCGCCAACATACTTTGTAATCTGGTGGCAAAGCATGCTTTCGATAAGCTTATAGCGTTCGTTGCCGTTTCTTGCGCCTTCTTCGATGTCACGGTTATCGCTTGTTGTCTGAGATACGCCGAGGATACCGGACTTCTTGTTTAAGATAGCGTCAACTTCCTTAGCTGTAAGGCCTTCTTTTTCCATAAGGAAAGGAATGATAGCGGGGTCGATAGAACCGGAACGTGTACCCATCATAAGACCGTCAAGAGGAGTAACACCCATTGTTGTATCGAAGGACTTACCGCCCTTTACAGCTGTGATAGAAGAACCGTTACCAAGGTGGCAGGTTACGATGTTGATTTCTTCGGACTTCTTGCCGAGCATTTCAGCAGCACGAGCTGTTACATAACGATGGCTTGTGCCGTGGAAGCCGTAACGACGAAGCTTATACTTTTCATAGTATTCATAGGGAATTGCATAAAGATATGCAAAGTCGGGCATTGTCTGATGGAAGCCTGTATCGAATACGCCAACCTGAGGAACATCTTCGCCCATGATTTCTGTACAAGCCTTGATACCTGTAAGGTTTGCAGGGTTGTGAAGGGGGCTTAATTCAGAACATTCCTTAAGAGCTTCGATAATTTCTTCGTTGATGATAACGGAGCCGGAGAACTTTTCACCGCCGTGAACAACTCTGTGTCCAACTGCGTTGATTTCGCTCATGGAAGTGATTACGCCGTGTTCAGCATTTGTAAGAGCTTCGATGATGAGCTTAATGCCTTCGCCGTGGTTTGCCATCTGAACATCTACCTTATAGGTAATGTCCTTTGCAATATTAACGTGTTTGAAGTTACCGCCTTCAATACCGATTCTGTCGCACTGACCTTTTGCAAGGAGTGTCTCATCGGTCATATCAATAAGCTGATACTTGATGGAGGAGCTTCCTGCATTGATAACTAAGATTTTCATTTTAGAAAACTTCCTTTCTTAAATATATTTATATTTATTATTAACTTATCTCTTGCCGAAAAAACGCTTGTTTGCGTTTTTCTTTTTTCTTCGCTCCGCTAAAATGCCTTTCGCATTTTTACGCTTCGCAAAGCCCCGGCACAAAATTTCTTTGTTGAAATTTTATGATATACCGGATTGATTCTTTTTCAACTTATCTCTT
>JAZRHF010000042.1:0-12500 GCA_045644565.1 Clostridia bacterium
GGATTCCGTTTTCGTCAAACTGCAACCTGTAATGAAACTGCATCCAACCGGGGATTCTGTTATTATCCCCTTTTTCAAAATATATACCGAAGCTTTCTGCCACATCGGCAACACTTATACCTCTCGACTTATCCCAGATAGAAGGGTCTGCAACTCCGAAAATTTCTTTCCCTTTAAGCCAGGGATGACTTTTTTCTATTTCCGAAACCTTTCCGAATATCTTTTCCGGAGTCCATTTAACCCCTGTATTGGCTAAAGAAAATCCTTCTCCGTCTTTTTTACAGCCGTAAAGCTCCAATATACGGTACAGTCTGCCGTCATAATCTATTGCCCACCAGCCCACAGAAAATGGCCTTGCATATCCAAAGTCAAAGCTTCTGTATATGGTCCACTCGGAAGGTGGTGTAAAGGGACTTATGACATGAGTATGGAATCTGTCAAGATAATGCTCTGAATCGTTTTTAAACTCTGAAAAAAACTGCCCTTCATAAATATCCCAATCTCCGTGTAAAAGAGCCTTTTTTTCCTTAGGAGGCAAGCTTTCAAGCCTCTTTATGTAGGATGAATCACTCTCCATAAGAAATTTGTTTTCGGTAACACGGGCAGGTATAAATAAAAACGAAGTTTTGTCTTTGACAAATCTTTTCCCCGGAGGAGAAGGAGTTATAAACATTTCTTTAACCCACGAATGTCCTTTTCCTCCGGGATTTGTAGAAGACTTCATCTGCTTGGGAAAAGTATTAACCCCTCTTATCCGGCTTCGCATATATTTATACTGATATTCCGAAAAGTGGGTAAGCTCGTCAAAACGAATTATGTCATATTCCGCCGACTGATAATTGGAAACATCAGAATCTGCTGCTAAGTAACCAAACTCTATTAAAGATCCGTTTACAAAAGTCATTTTATGAGTTACTGAAGAAAAGGAATAAAGCTCCTTAGGCAATAAGCTTTGCGCCGTAAGAATCACTGAACGATTAAGCTCCGGAAAAGAATTACGGAATATAATCTGCTTTATCCCGGGATATTGCATTGCTTTCAAAAAAGCATCAATTATCTGTCCGTAACTCTTCCCTCCTCCTGCGGCACCGCCATATAAAACCTCATCTTCAGTTGCTTCTATAAATGCCTTTTGCTTCTTTGTTATCTTATAATCTATTTCCATCAAGCTCTGTCTCCTTAAACAAAACTTCCTTTTAAGACCTGACTTAAATTTCCTTTTCGGAAAGAGAGCTTATTCTTGCCGATGCTTCTGCTTTCTGTCCTAAAGACTGCTCAATAATCTGAGCATATTTACGCTTAACCTTAACCTTTTTACCTCTGGGAATAAGAATTGCTGTTCCGTTAAGAATAACAACAACATCATCCTTATATCTGCCGTCGTCCTTGTGAAGTAAAATTTCAACCTCTTCGTTTAAGTAGTCTTTGCTTTCAATTATTTCTTTAGTTTTTGTACTCATGTAAAAATCCTCCTTAAATTAATCAAAATCAGTTAGCTTCATCATTAAAGCTTGATGTGGTTTCAACTCGCACCATATAAGGCTCAACAAGAATTTCTGCTGTGTGATAAGCTTTCCAGCCCACTGTAGAACGCTGATTCAAGGGATCGCCCGTTCCTGCAGATCCTAAAGGCTTAACGATTGTTGTAAGACCTCCGCCTTCAACCTCCGTAATTCCGTAGGCATCCTTACCGAAAACAAGTGTTGCATAAACACTTCTTTCTCCCTCTTTCCATATCTTCGCTTCGGTGGATTCTATAACCTTAACTCCTGCAATTTCACCTATTTCTCCAAAATAAAGCTTGTTGACATTATTCTGAGTGTACTTCTGTGCATCAATCCAGTCAGGATCTGACATAAGGTCATAGGCAACGGAAGGATGCATTATTGCAATATAAAAACCGTTAATTTTGGGAGTGTTATTCATCTTAAGAGTTCTTACCGCTCTCTTAAGCACGTCCACAGTCATTTTGTGTTCTTCTGTCAGCTCGCTTCTTGCTTCTGCCTTGCCGTCTGCATACTGTACATTTGTACCGCAAACCAGAATATCTCTTTCAACCGCATCAATGGTCTGGGCAGCCTGATCTGAAATAAGATTTAATGTTTCGGTAACCACAGGATCAACAGACAAAACATCAAGATTATCTGAAATTGTCACATAGCCGCCATACTGATGTATTGTGGCGTTAACGGTGGAAACGTCAAGATTCTGTCCTTCGGGAGTTACACCCTCTGTCAAAGGAGTAGTTGCCTTTCCGAGAGGCGTAAACTTACGGAATTCAATCTGCTTGCCCCCGTTTTTAGGTACGTTTCTCTTCTGACCGAACTGCCCGTGAATAAGAGCAGGCTTCGCAAGACGAATCAACGTTCTGTCATAAAAGACTTTATTTTCCGCTTTTAAGTTGTTTCCCTCACCATTAGATTCTGTTGTGTTTGTGTTAAGACCGAAAAGTCTTAAGTTTATATTTTCTCTGTACATATTTTTACCTCCGAATTTTAATTTTTTATATTTTTATTAATCAAAAGAAATTTTTTCTCCGCGCCTTATTTTTTCGAGATATTCGTCAATTTCACTGTCCGTCAAGCTTTTCACATCTTTTTTAGCTTTAACAGAATGAGATACTTCGCTTCCCACCTCATTTATACGACCGTGTCCCGCACGGATATTGTCCACAGTCGCCTTTGCCGCCGCCTCGGATATAATTTTTGCAAGCTCATCAAAATGCATTCCCTGATATAAATTTTCCATAGGAATTCCTGACATAAGTCCCGCACGAAAATCAGGATTTTCAAATTCGCTGGCAAAGTTAAATCCGGGATATTTTTCTGCAGTTTTCATGGCCTCATTTTTCCACCTTTCAAAGTGCTCATTCAAATTTTTATCGTCCATTGTATTTTTATTTTTTGCATCCGTAATACTCTTGACAATAAAATCATAATCCTCACTTTCGTAAAGGTCGCATAAAGGTTTAAGAGTTTCCTTTAACAAAGCAAGTTCTTCTTCCGTTTCTTTCATATTCTTAAAACGTCTTTTAAACTCCCTGTCAAATAACTTCTGAAACTCATCTTTATATTCTCCGCGGATAAGCTTAAAAAACTCCGCTTCTTTTTCTTCCGCTAATGGCTCTTTAACTTCCATATTGCTCTCTTTGTAATTTTTCATGAAAAATCTTCCTTTCCGTAAAATAATTTTATTTCACTGCTTTCAAATTACTGCTGTGATTTTTTTCTATTCCTGAAATGCCTGCGTAAAACATTTTAACGGCTTCTTTTCTTGTGCCTTCGAAAACGATTTTTGCATCTCCGCTATCTACGCAAAGCTCTTTAATTTCACAGCCCGACTCTTTTAAGTATCCCAAAAGAGCGTAAAACAGACCGGACACGGCGGCACAAACCAATTCGTCATCGGCATGTCCCAGAACTTCTATTTCCGTATCCTCATTTTCCTTGATACTCACCGAAATCATACACATCCCCCCTTTCAAAGTATTTTATTTATCCGATTTTTTTCTGGTATCTTCTTATAATTGACCTGATATATTCCCCTTTAGCCTTAGCCTTTCCTGAAAGAAACAGCTCCCAGTTGGATACATTTCCAAAGGTAATAATCCCGTCTTCATACATTTTCAAAACAGTTTCATCGTCCGATACCTTATTAAGCTCATGAAAGGGAAATTCCTTTCCGGGGCAAAGGGTATTTTTAAGGTCCGAATGTCTTACCACTTTAAGACGATTTGAATAACTTTCTCTTATGTGTGCAATAAGCAATCTGCCGGAAGCTATCTGTTCCTTTGCCATTTTTTCCTCCTCAAAATTACCCTCAAAGCAGATGCCTACGCTTTTGCTGTTGTACCCTTCAGTATGAGCACCTATTTTTTCAATGGGTCGTCCCCTGTAAATGCTTCCGTCTTTTCTGACATAAAAGTGATATCCTATGCCGCTCCATCCGTTTTTAATATGTCCGTTATGTAACGACAAAACATCTCCGTTTCCCGCTCTGTGATGAAGCACAATCATATCGGTTAGCGGCCTGTTTAACAATCCGCCTGTAAAATTAAATTCTGTATCATAAATTTTCATTTCCGGCCTCCTTTTCCAAAGTTATCATATAAGCTACCTCTAATCCTTTAACTAAAAATTCAGGCACTTCAACTCCCATTGAAACCAAATTTTCAAGAATCGAACGTATCTCATTTACAATAAACGTCGCCAGAGTAAACCAACCGAAAAGATGAGTAAAAGATAAATCGGCACCTATCAAAGCTCCCATTTCAGAAAAGCACACCGCAATAAAAAAGCCTATCGCAATGCAAACCCAGTAACCAACCTTTTTAACAATGCCTTTCCAACCCTTGTTGGAATTTTCCGTTTTGGTAAATCTCGCCTTTAATATGCCTGTAATGTAGTCAACTGCATTAAGCACTAAAAAAGCACAGAATAAATACCAAAATTCGCCGAATACGGCTGACAGCACCGCCACAACCGCACCACCGATCAGATTAACCTTGTGCAATACTTTTTCCATATTATCCTCCTTATTTTTCATCTAACTTCTTAATCTTTTCATCCACCGCTTTTAATACCTCATCCACAACTTTTGCAAGTTCTGCTCTTGTAACCGCCTTATCGGGAGCAAAAGTCCCGTCAGGATAACCTCCCATAAGTCCTGCAAAGTATACGTTTCTTATGTACTTCTCCGCCCAATGCCCGGATGTATCAGAGAAGGGAAGCTCTACTCTGTCAGCTAAAACAAGATATGTATCATCCAAGCTCTTTGTGGTAAGTGCCACCTTGTGAAAGCCTTCATTTCCCCAATCTTCTCCATAGGAATTCTGCAAGATAAAGTTATCTTCGTCCCATCCCACAATAAGCTCACAATGCCTTGAAGATGATGCATTTCTCACTGTCACAATGGGCAAATCAAACTGATAAAGAGCCTTTTTAATGTCTGAAACAAAGTTATTGTTTTCCCTCATCTTGTAAAAGCTTCCAACCTTAAACGCCATAGCGTTGGGATATTCTTTCGCATATTCCTTAGCCTTTTTAATTGCATCAGGCACTTCAAGGTTTTCGGGAGCATATTCACGGGGGCTTGTACCAATTTCTCTGCCGTTTTCCAAGGTGGATTCCATAAACATACCCATGCCCGTCATGTCACCACGCCATAAGCCGTATATGAGCAGTACCGAAAGGTCAAGAAGTTCTCCCGTATGCTTTAAGTGATTTGCAGATAAAGCCCCTGCCACACCGTGAGCTACACAAGAATTGACGCTTCCTTGGTCAAGTACATTGGATAAGTTCTTCACCATATACTCTTTCGGAAGCTCTTCATCCTTAACATTGCAAATAGTGTTGTAGTAATATGCTCTCGCACTACCAACCGCCCGCAAAGCACCATTTGTGCTTTGCTTTTCGGTTTCGCAAATTGAAATGCTATTTGCATTTTCTTTATTTGCAAAACCTTGTTTCGTACCGCCTTTGTTGGCGGACACTCCACTCGCACCGTCACTCATTTGCTTCAGCCTCCCCTGTGTCATTCTGAGCTCCTTCGTACTTAATGTCATTCTGAGCAGGGCGAAGAATCTCATTATATTCAGCCTCGGTTATCTCATAAAAGCCTTCCTCACTCTTACCTTCCGCAAGATAAATCGTCTTGCCGTAAATCTCACCATCGGTTAAAATCATCCCTTCCGATGCCGTTATCTTTTTTCTTATAATTGTCTCAACCTTCATAAAATCACTTCCTTATCCCAAACTTATAGTCCAATTAGGTTTATTGGCTATCAAATTTGTCCATTCTTCACTTGTAGAACCATCCGCAAGCCCTTCCGCTGTTTCAAAGGCGTTATTTACACCTTTTTTATAAACAGTCAATGTCTGCCCTTCAACCTCACTATTTAATCCGTTTATTATGCTTGTCAAACTTGCTTTTGTAAGATACCAGCAATCCTTAAAACTCATACTCAACTTTATTGTATTAGGCACAAATTCAATATCTTCAAGGGCATTAGTTGCTGCAAAAGCACTGGTTACAGTAGTACATTGCGACAAATCAAAAGCCCCATAGATTGAGACAAGTTTTTTGCTTTGATAAGCAAAATAAGCAATAGTATTTGGATAGCAATTAAATTCTGTCAAGTCTAAAATTTCTAAGTCTGCACTTTCTCTAACCAAAGCTTGAAAGCCAACAGTTAGTCCTTGAGTGTCACAAATGATTTTTAAGGTTTTGATTCCGCTTAACTGTCCAAATGTCATATTCCATTTAGCACAATCCAAAAACCTACAAACAACATTACTTCTTTCATCTGAAAATTGTCTGCCTGTATATGTAAATGCCATTTCTCTTGCATAATACAAAGGATTTTCTTTTTCTGCCTTGTTGTAGCCTTCCTCATAGCCTACCTTGTGTCCTGACTCATACACTTTAGGGACATTTTCTGCCACTTCTAACATCGCATTATCTAATGTCTCATCCATTCATATCCCCTCCTTGAATAGAATCCCACAGCCCGTCATCTGTGTATACACAACCGTTTTCGACTTTATCTGTACCTTTAATGCCCCATTCGGCTATGTTATCCATTGTCATTTCGTCAGTATATCCCTGCTTGATAATAAACTGTTGTACATAACAAGCAACATATCCGTTATCCCTCACGCTAAAGCCCTGACTTGTCGGAGTTATTCCCGAATCTATAGCCTCAGCCCAAGTTATACCAATGTCTCCTTTTATCGTATGCACATTGCTCTGTGCATCAATGAAGAAAGCTGTAACCTTCGACTTATCAATAAACTCTTCCTGAAGCTTGATAATCTCGTCTATAGCCGCCTTAACATCACCCGTAAGCTTGAATATAGCCCTTGCTGATGCTACATCCGTTTCTGAGGCCTCTGATGTTATCTCCTGCACAATGGGATACATATCCCCGGGGTCACCTTTGTCACCTTTCGGACCTGCTTCACCCGCATCACCCTTCTCGCCTTTATCGCCCTTCGGTCCTGCCTCACCGGTGTCTCCTTTGTCCCCCTTATCTCCTTTGGCTCCGTCTGCCCCTGCATCGCCTTTTTCACCTTTGTATGTACCTAAATACTGCCACGCTTCTTCGTTCCATAAATAAAGCTTGCCTTCTGTTCCAACCTGGTATATATCTCCTTCGGATGCACTCTCGGGCAATTCCTCATAAGCTTCTGCATAGCCCTTAATCTCAAGTCCGTGGCCCGTATCTCCCTTTTCACCCTTTAAGGATAAAAGCCATTCTTCTTCAGATCCTGAAAAACCATGCTTTACGGCGATGCCGTAGGCAGATAAATACATCCCAGAAATAAGTGCTGCACCATCATCATGTGTTCTCTGATACCACTTTGCATAGGTGTCAAGATATACATTATATAAGGCAATGTCGTTGTTAAACGCCTGATATTCTTTATTGGAAAAATCAATCATTGCCTGAAGATATGTAAGATATATCTTGTCGTTTACCTCGTCTAAAGAAAGATGCTTGTCTTCATTTTCCTCATAGGGAAGGTATGTTACTACATCAAGCGGTGCCACACCGTACACTTCCGTCTGAATGTATGTTTCAACCTCGTTAACCCACTGCGCCTTAATATTATCCGAATATGAATTCGGATTTAATTCATCTGCCAGTTTTATTATTTCTTTTAATGTTTTATATCTCATTTCTTTCCTTTCCTCGGCGGCTCCGTTCTCCGCTACCTCGGCTATGCCTCGTTCGCTCCGGGCTACCGCCGACTCGTTCACCTTCGGTTCTCTCGCTGTCTCATGCCCATTGAGCTTTTATGTTCTCCGAATATGAATTGGGATTAAACTCATCCGCAAGAGCTATTATTTCTTTTAACGTTTTGTATTTCATATAAATTCACCTCTCAAAGGCTCCCTTGCCTAAAGGGAGCTGTCAGCGGAGCTGACTGAGGGATTCTCCTCTGTCACGCTCTTTTTTAATTCCATTTGTAATTCGTAAAGCCAATCGTATATTATCCTGATCTTCTCATCCGCACTTTCCCCTTCCGGCAATCTCGGTAACTCTCGCATAAAACCATCTCCTTTTTTAATTTTCACTCTGCTGTAAATTCATTTTTTCCTTGTTTTACTCACTAAAACACTATTCGTGTTTTAACGCTGATTTCCGCCAAGTAAATACTCCGTAAAACTTGGCTGCATCAGCCACGCTCGTAAAACTACCGTCAGGAATTTACTTTGTTGTAAATTCCTTCCTATAAATAACGCACCTTGCCGATGCCGTAAACGGTGTAACTGCCTTTGCCTTCTATCTTTAAGCGGTATGTTCCGCACCGCCTTAAAGTCAAGGGGATATTGACGTTCTTTCTTTTTGTTGCGGCAATATCTGAAACCTTAATCCACTCACCGCCGTCATAGCTTACAGAAACAGAAACCCTTGCACCTGAATACACCGATAAGCTTATATGAAGCTTCGATACACCCTTATTTGATAAACTGCCGTCATATATGGGAGCAAACTCCGTAAAGCTTTCAAAATCTGCCTCCGCATCCCCCATATCCTTTTCAGAATCCAAAAGGTAAATCCCATCTTCCGCCACGGCATATAAATCTCTGCCCATATCGGTAAAGCCTGACGCTCCGAATGAATCCTCTTTCGTCCATGCACGATGCCTTGTATCATATACATAAAGAGCCTTGTCTCCTTTGGCGTTTTCCGCTTCAAGGAAATACTTGTCGCTTCCTGCTCCCGAAACCCCTTTTACCAAAACTTCCCCGATATCCTCACCTATTAAGGTGGGATAACTTCCCGAATAAGCACAAACACCTTCGGGAGAAAGATAATAAAGGTAACCGTTTGTAATTGCTAAGCTTTTCCCGCAGCCTTTTAATACACCGGGGATATCTGCCGTCTCAAAGGTCGAATATTGCGAAGGATAATCACCCGATACCCTTATGATGGAATCCTCCTTAAAAAATGTAGGATATCCGTTATAGGCAATACCTCCCGTAAATTCTCCAAAAGAAGCAACTCCCACCGTCCATGCAGAGCTTGCCAAAAGAGAATAATCCGTAAAATTAAAAGGATCACCTAAGCTTGAAGCATAAATCTTGTCCTTTTCCACACCCCAAAGCCTGTTATTATAACCGAAAGCAAACTTAAGATCGGGAACAGTCCTTTCAATCGTAACCTTGCTGTAGCTTGTTTCGCTTAAAGAAATTTCTCTGTCAAGGTAATAAATAAGATAAGGATTACCCGCAGTAAAGGATTCTTCAAATTCTTTTCCTATAAGCTTTGCATATTCCGTTATAACTTCACCGTTTGTGTCTTTTACCTTTTTTATTGCAAATGTGTCTCCAACTCTTAACCACGAAAGAATGTTTTCCTTGGCACTTTCATTTGTGTTTCTGTAATACAAAGCTATATAAGGCGTTTCAACTCCCTCAAAATTTTTTTTGCCCGATGTATAACTTGCCCTTGTGGTTGTGGTGTCATATTCATCTGCCAAAATAGTTCTTGTCTCTTCAAGATTTCCCCATGAATCCATAAGGTATATCCACCTTGTCTGAATTGCATGGTTCTCTGTTGTTGCATTTTCCCATTTGCCCTGTGAATTATACTGGAAAAAGGAATAAGGCTCTGTAACACCTACCGCAAACACATCACCGTCCTTAATGCTTTCGTCTGTTGCCATTGCTTTGTTTAACAGCGACAATGTGTCATATAATACGATATCACCCTTAAGATTAATTGCATCTTCGGCCAAAAGGGAATAATACATCTTATCGGGAAATATACATACATATTTGTTTATAACGGCAAAGGTCTTTTCAGTTGCCGAAAGGGGGAACTTTTCTTCACCGTCATAGTAAAAATATGTAGTCTTTCCTAAACTTTCAGAAGCCCAAAAAAGCTTTTCACCGCTTCCTATGCCGTAAACCGTTCCTTCCATATCAAAAGAAAGCTTCTGCCTTTTTTTCCTTACAGTAAGGGACGGGGATTCATCAAGTGCCATGTTTTCTAAGTCGTATATAGCTCCGTCTTTCGCCCCCTCCGAATGCTTCAGTCCTCCGAAAGAAAACTGTCCTTTTTCGCTTTTATCTAATCTGTACTTAGTCTTAGGCAATTTTATCATTTATTTCTCTCCTCTCTTTTTTATTTTCACCTGCTAACTCCATACATCCCTAGGGAAAATATCCAAGGTTAACAGCACCCGTATCGCTTTTATAAAAAAACCCTGCCGTTTCACTTATCACGCCAATCCTTCACCTCCTTTTTAACCTTACGGGTTATTAAAGGGCGAAAAAAATTACCCGTCGTTCCGGACATATCCGTAACACGGAATATTCATCTTTTTCCCTTATCACGTTAATATTATACCACACTCTTCCCTACTTGTCAAGTTATATTTTACTCAAAAGTTACTTTTTTGTAAAATTGTATAAATTTTTCTTGACTTTTTCAACCTATTATGTTAAAATAGCACTTGAGGTGATTAATATGACTATGGGACAGAGGCTTTATTCTCTGCGCAAAGCAAAAAAGATGACTCAGGAAGATGTTGCAAAAAGACTGGACGTTGCAGTACAGACAATATATAAATATGAAAAGGGAATCGTTACAAACATCCCCCTTGATAAACTTGAGCTCCTTGCAAGAGTTCTCGACACTACCACTACCTACATCACAGGATGGGGTAATGCCGAATCAAGTATAAAGGACTTTTCCAACCTTTATAATGTAGAAACCAAAAAAATCCCGTTAATCGGGAAAATCGCTGCCGGTGAGCCTATTTTCGCCGAGGAAGAGCATGAATCATTTGTAGAAGCAGGCGCTAATCTTCATGCTGACTTTTGCCTTAAGGTGCAGGGTGATTCTATGATAAATGCACGTATCAATGATGGTGATGTGGTTTTCATCCGAAAGCAGTCCATGGTTGAAAACGGTGAAATCGCCGCAGTTATAATAGACAATGAAGCAACACTTAAAAGAGTTTATTACTATCCCGAAGACAATAAGCTCATATTAAATCCTGAAAATCCCCGCTACGCTCCCTTCGTATATGTAGGAGAAGAGCTTCAGTTTGTCAGAATTCTCGGAAAGGCCGTTGCTTTTCAGAGTAAGCTTTAATAAAAAACCTCTGTGCCCTGGCACAGAGGTTTTATCATTTCAGAAACAAAGCTTCTAAATCATCGTATTCTTTTATAATCTTCTTATTTATCTCCAAAAATTCTTTTGTGACTTTAATTTTGGAAAGCATCTTAAAAACCTTTCCTACGTTTTCAACAAATTCAGGATTAAAATCATCTATATTCATTTTACTTTGAGCCAATGGGCACATTGCATTTGCTCTTTTATCTAAGGAGACCTTTCCTTCCCCGTCTATGAAAAGAGGAAAGATTCTGCAGGATAAGGGGCGTTTTTTTCTGTCACACTTCCCCTTACACACCAAAATCTTAACGGGCTTTTCTCTTAAAATCAAATCACTTTCGTAAATTTCCATCCACTTTTCCTTGCCGGAATACATAACCTCCTCATGAGGAAAAAGATACATTCCCGCATCATCGCCTTTGCAACAGGCACCGTCGCAAAGAGCTCCGCAATCCCCTTTCAGAGGAGTAACATCGTCAAGCAAAGAATAAAGATAAGAATAAAGGTTAAAAGCGTCCATATTTCCTCCTTAAATAATTCCAAAAAGAATAAAACCAACTGTATTTATGGCAAAATTTGCACACATATGCAAAAGCCATGAGGGATATATCGTTTCGCTTTTTTCATTAAGATAATTGAATATAAGCCCTCCTGCAAAAAGTCCCGCCATAACAATCAGAAAAAGCGGCAGATCAAACCAGCCTATCATCATAGCAACGTGGTAAACCGCAAAAACACCGGCACTGAATATATAGGCAAACTTTTTTCCCGTTATCTTCTTAAGTTGAAGAAAAGCAAATCCTCTGAAGAAAAACTCTTCAAGAAGGGAATTTACAAAGGATATGTAAATTGAAACAAATATAAAATTCTTTCCCGTAACACCTATATTTTTTGTTAACGCTCCCGTTATCTTACCAAAATCAAAAACATCCTTGAGAAGAAGATAGCCACCTGTAATAACAAAGTAAACTCCCACTCCCAAAATAACGGCAACTGTAATCCCCTTCTTTTTAATCTTAAAAACAGGCTTTATGTTAAGGTCCTTGTCAAAAATAGAATAAAAAGCAGGAAGGCCCAAAAAAAGCAAAAGCTTTATTGCAGACTTCAAAAAATAATCAGCAGAAAAAACGCCGTCAACAAATGCCATAACAATGCAGAACACCGTTATCACACTGCATAAAATAAAAACTCTTTTTTGTTTTATCATCAAAATACCTCGCGAAATCAGATTTTTATTGTCAACATTCTTTATTATAACATAGCATAAAAAAATAGGCAAGTGATACTTGCCTATTTTTAGTTACTTGTTAAGACCGAGAATCTCTTTGGATTCGTCTCTCATTTTATACTTAAGAATTTTTCCTGCGGC
>JAZRHF010000043.1:0-2055 GCA_045644565.1 Clostridia bacterium
TTTGAAACAAGCTTTTTCCATACGCGCTTGCTTCCGCGCAGCTTATCCTTTTGCACAACCATACCGTTATCCAATCCAAGAACGGGTTTAATATCAAGCATATTTGCAATTACAAGTGTTGCAGCGTTAATTCTTCCGCCTTTTTTAAGATGCTCGAGGTCGGCAACTACAAAGTATGCATGCATAGTTGGAAGAACATCTTTTAAAAATTCCACGATTTCAGCTTTGCTCTTTCCGCTGATGAGCATTTTTGCTGCGTGAATTACAGGCGCACCGTAAATACAACTGAATCCCTGAGAGTCGATAACGGTTATATCACCGCCTCTTTCGTCCATTACTGCTCTTGCAGAAAGAACGGCATTCTGATACATTCCGCTTCCGTTCGAAGAAATGGTTACAACGATTAAATCGTCGTTTCCGTTGTCATATTCCTCGTTAAAAACGTCTTCATACTGAATTGGAGTAATTTGTGATGTTTTAGGAATAGTATCACTTTCACGAAGCTTCTGATAAAACTCAGGAAGAGTTAAATCAACCCCGTCCTTATAATATGTTTCACCGTCAAAGGTAAAGGTTATAGGAATAAGCCTTATTCCTAATTTTTCTGCAACCTCTTTTTTTATATCGCTGCCACTGTCTGTAATAATTTTTACATTTCCCATTTTTCTTCCTCCTTTATTTTCTCCACTTTATGGGTATTGTCAATCGCTATCATTTCCTGCTGAGCCTTAAGAAGAGAGGCATATATACCGCCCTTTTCTTTAAGCTGAGAGTGCGTTCCCTCCTCAGCAATACGGCCCTCATCTATTACTATAATTCTGTCTGCATTTTTAAGTGTTGAGAGTCGGTGTGCTATTGCAAAAACAGTATTTCCATCTGTCACATTTTTAAGCGCTTCTTGTATTTTAATCTCTGTTTCAGTGTCAACAGAAGCAGTCGCCTCGTCAAATACTATTATTTTCGGATTTGATAAAATAGCACGCGCAATAGAAATACGCTGACGCTCACCGCCCGAAAGCTTATACCCCTTTTCCCCTACATAAGTGTTATAACCATCAGGAAGCTTCATTATGAAATCGTGTGCATTCGCCTTTTTCGCGGCAATTATACACTCTTCAAGCGTTGCCGATGGATTGGCGTATTTTATATTACTGAGAATTGTTCCGCTAAAGAGATAGCTTTCCTGTAAAACCACTCCTAAAGCATGTTTATATTCCTGCTCGTCATAATCGTTAAGCGGTACATCATCAAGAAGTATTTCGCCCTTGTCAGGATTATAAAGGCGCATAACCAAATTTATCATAGTGCTTTTTCCTGCGCCACTATGCCCTACAAGACCAATCATTTCTCCTTTTTTTACACTGTTATTTATATTTTTCAGTACCTTACGGTAGCTCTTATATCCAAAGGAAACATTATTGAAATCGAATTTTCCGTCAATCTCTTTTTCTGTTTTAGCGGTTTGCTCTTCATCTTCCGCTTTATCAAGAAGCTCAAACACACGCTGCGAGCTTATAGTTGCCATCATAAAATGGCGCGGCAGATTACTAAACCACTCAAGCTTTGAATAAAGCAATCCTCCATAGGATGAAAACTGTACTAATTCGCCAAGCGACATAGTACCGTTTATTACACTGTATCCTCCGTATAAAAGCACAAGAAAGCTTCCGAAGCTCATCAAGAAACGGATAAGCGGGAAAACTGTGTATACGTATTTTTCATTTTTACACGTTAAATCCCTTACTGCACCTGCAGTATCTTTGAACCTGTCAATTTCGTCATTTTCCCTGCCAAAAACCTTAACAACCTTAATTCCGTTAAGCACGTCTGTAATTCTGTTGGTCATTATATCCATTCTGCGCCATTGTCTGGCGTATCGGCGCCTGATGCTTTTTCTAATTTTGTTTACAAAATAAAGAGATACGGGCATCGGCACAAAGATAAGAAGTGCCATTTTATAATTCATTGCAAATGTAATAATTGCAATAGCAATAAACATAAAAATCTCGTTCACTGCCATTATCAGAATATCCTGAACAAACGTCTGTATACGCT
>JAZRHF010000044.1:0-1722 GCA_045644565.1 Clostridia bacterium
TCCTTCACCAAAAGCAGTAGGCGACAGTGCCGAAAGCCTTCTGAGTACACCAACATCTGCAAGATATACCTTAAACGCCGACAAATCATCATATGCCTTTATAGGAAGCCCCGGCGCCGTGCTTCGGTATATTTTATGAATAAGCCCTGCGTCACAAAGCCATTGTAGGGCATCTTCATATTCTCTTGCCCTTGCCCCCTCTTTAACAACTTTATATATAAACTTCTTATTCTCCCGTGCAAGCTGTGATGGAACGGAGTTCCATACAAGGGATATTTTGGGGAACTCATTTTTCTTGGGGTGCTTTGCAAAATCTCTTTCATATGAATTAATAATATCGGATAGCACAGTTTGCATCGCCGCTACATCTCTTGCCTCTGTCCACATAAGAACTGATTCAGGCATACCGCCGGTTACATAATACATTTTAATTTTTTCACAAAGAAGATTAAAGAATGCAGAGGGGATAGGTTCAAGAGTGTTTAGAGAGTTCAAATACTCCACAAGATTATCATCACCATTTGCCAATAAAAACTCAGAAAACGTCATAGGGTTAATTTGCAAAAAGGTTACTTTTCCCACAGGGAATGAGGATTTTGACAATGCAACACCAAGCAATGAGCCTGCACAAACAATGTGATACTCCGGTGCATTCTCGCAAAAATATTTAAGTGCATTAATCACCTTTGGTGAATCCTGAATTTCGTCAAAGACGATTAAAGTTTTTTCGGGTTTAATCTGTTGCCCGCTTGCCATAGTGAGATTCTGAAGAATTCTTGCAACATCCTTGGTGGTTTCAAAAAATTCTTTATACTCTTCGTTTTCGTCAAAGTTGAAATATGCTACATTATCATAGGTTTCTTTTCCAAACTCTTTTAATATCCAGGTCTTCCCTACCTGCCGCACTCCTAACAAAATCAGAGGTTTTCTGTAAGGAGATGCTTTCCACTGATATAATTTATCAAATATGAATCGTTTCAATTTATCACCTTCACATTTTTATATATAATTATGTGTAAATTATCACATTTTTATTATATATCATATCCAATAATTAGTCAAGTAAAATATTTGACATTATAATATAATTATGTTAAAATTAATATGGCAGGTGATTTTTATGACAAACAGAGTGCAAAAACTAAGGGAAAAGCTAAACACGGGTGAAGGGGTGCTTATTTCCTCAAAAGCCAATATATTTTACTACAGTGGATTTACCTCTGAGGACGGAATGCTTTACATTTCAAAGGAAAAAGCGGCGCTTCTTACCGATAGCCGCTATACTGTTCAGGCAAAGCTTGAAGCGCCTGATTTTGATCCGGTTATAAATAAAACAAAAGAGTACCTGAAAGAAATAACCGAAGAAAAAATATATATTGAAGAAAGCTACCTCACAGTTCAAAAGAAAGAGATGCTTTCGGCAAATCTCCCGGGCAAGGAGTTTGTATGCGGTCAGTCGTTAATATCAGAGCTGAGGCGGGTTAAGGACGAAAACGAAATAAAGAGGATAAAAGCCGCAGAAGATCTGGGATGCCTTGGCTTCGAGCATATACTCGGATTTTTAAAGCCGGGAGTAAAAGAACGTGACATTGCCCTTGAGCTTGAATTCTTTATGCGAAAAAATGGTGCCTCGGGGCTTTCATTCGAAACAATATGTGCATCAGGTATTCGTTCTTCCATGCCCCACGGAGCAGCATCGGATAAAGAAATCAAAAATGGCGA
>JAZRHF010000045.1:0-15263 GCA_045644565.1 Clostridia bacterium
TTAGCTGGGCTATAACGTACCCTGGAACGGAGAAACGCAGGAAATTAAAATTACTAATAAGTAAAAAAATCCCAAAGGGAAATTTCCGTTTGGGATTTTTTTACTTAAATTCAAATGAGCCTGATATAAGTGTAGCCGAATTTTTATCAACCGTTAAAAGTCCGCCTTTTGCAAAGGCTTCTTTCTCCGTATCATCGGGAAGCGTTATTAAAACCGGTGCTTCAACCAGGGAGGTGACAAAGGGGATATGTCCTGCCATTATGGCAAGCTCGCCTTCTGTACCTCTTACATCAAGCTTTATAATATCCCCTTGAAATTTGTTGCCGTCAGGGGATGAGACTGTAAGATGAAATGTGTTCATAATATCAGCCCTTCTTTGCTTTTTCTACCGCTTCGTCGATTGTACCCACATAAAGGAATGCAGATTCGGGTAAATCGTCGTGCTTTCCTTCGATGATTTCCTTAAAGCCGCGAACAGTTTCACTAATCGGAACATAGGTGCCGGGGATACCTGTAAACTTCTCGGATACGTCAAAGGGCTGTGACAGGAATCTCTGAATCTTTCTCGCACGACCAACTAAAAGCTTATCATCGTCGGAAAGTTCATCCATACCCATAATAGCGATAATATCCATAAGTTCATTATATCTCTGAAGAATTCTCTGCACTTCTTTTGCTACAAAGTAATGCTCTTCTCCGACAACGTCGGGAGATAAGATACGGCTTGATGACTCTAACGGATCAACCGCAGGATAAATACCCTGGGAAGCAATGTTTCTTGCCAAAACCGTTGTTGCATCAAGGTGAGCAAAGGTTGTTGCGGGAGCGGGGTCTGTAAGGTCGTCTGCAGGTACGTAAACTGCCTGAATGGATGTGATGGAACCCTTCTTTGTAGAAGTGATTCGCTCCTGCAAAGCACCCATTTCCGTTGCAAGAGTAGGCTGATAACCAACGGCAGAGGGCATACGGCCGAGGAGGGCTGAAACCTCACTTCCTGCCTGAGTGAAACGGAAAATGTTACCAATAAACAAAAGCACGTCCTGACCTTCCGTATCACGGAAATATTCAGCCATTGTAAGACCGGAAAGCGCAACTCTCATTCTTGCTCCGGGAGGCTCGTTCATCTGACCGTATACCAGAGCAGTGTTCTTGATAACGCCCGGCTGCTGCATTTCGTTGTAAAGATCGTTACCTTCTCTTGTACGTTCACCAACACCGGAGAAAACGGAGATACCGCCGTGTTCCTTTGCGATGTTGTTGATAAGCTCCATTATAAGTACGGTTTTACCAACACCTGCACCGCCGAAAAGACCGATTTTACCGCCCTTTGCATAGGGGCAGATAAGGTCAATTACCTTGATACCGGTTTCAAACATTTCGTCGCTTGTGGCAAGGTCCTCATACTTGGGGGAAGGACGGTGAATATCCCAGCGCTCTTTTGTTTCCACATTGGGAAGGTTGTCAACGGCATCACCTAATACGTTGAAAATTCTGCCGAGGGTTTCTTTGCCGACCGGTACACTTATGGGAGCGCCTGTATCAACAGCGTCAATTCCTCTCATAAGACCGTCGGTTGAAGCCATAGCGATACAACGTGCGGTGTTGTCACCGATGTGCTGTGCCACTTCAACGGTAAGAGTTTTTCCGTTATTATCAATTTTTAATGCATTGTAAATTTCAGGGAGCTCACCTTCGTTGAAACGTACGTCAACAACGGGACCCATAACCTGAATAACTTTACCTTTAATTGTTTCCATATTAACACCTCTTAATTGCCGCTTCCGGCAACAATTTCAGTAATTTCCTGAGTAATTGCACCCTGTCTTGCACGGTTATATTCAAGACGGAGCTTTTCTATCATTTCGGTTGCATTTTTACCTGCGGAATCCATAGCCATTCTTCTTGCGGAAACTTCAGAAGCATAGCTTTCTCTTGCCAGGGCGGTAATTGTACCTGAAAGATATTCTCTCACTACGTTCTCAAAAACCGTAAGATGATCGGGTTCAAAAACAACTGAAGAAGCACCGCCTTCCGTTTTCTCAAAGGGCAGGAGCCACTTTATTGAAGCTTCGTTTGACATAACGGAGATGTACTTTGTGTAAATTATGCCGAGACGGTCAAATTTTCCTTCGGCAAAATCTTTGCAAAGCTTAAAAGAAAGGGAATCAGCTTCGTTGTAAGTGAATTTTTCGGAAGAATTAATTTCGCTTCCGAATTTTTCGCATGAACGCTTTCCGATAGGAATAAATTCTGCATCAGGGAAGGTTTTGCAAAGTCTGAAAACATTGGCGTTATAACCGCCTGCTAAACCTCTGTCTCCGGCAATTACAATAATTCTGGTGCGATTTGTATCAGAATGTCTCATATAAGGACTTTTGGCACATTCCGCATTGGAAGTAAGAAGTGAAATTGAATCATTAAGTGCTTTTAAATATTCTCTTGCCTTAAGCATTGATTCATTAGCACGTCTTATTTTGGAGGAAGCCACAAGTCCCATTGCATTTGTTAGCTGTAGGGTAGAGGAAACGCTTTTGATACGACTCCTTAACTCCTTGGTATTTCCTGCCATTTTTTATACCTGCACTTCCGTAAGAATCTTTTTGAGTTCTTCTATGTCTTTCTCTTCAAAGCTTCCGCTTTCAATGGAAGAAAGCCAGGACTGATATTCGTTGTTAAGCTTTGAATAAAGTCTTTCTTCATACTTTTTAACGTCAGAAACAGCCACAGAATCAAGATAGCCGTTAATTACCGCATAAACGATAGCAACCTGACAACCAACTCTTACGGGGGAGTTTCTGCCCTGCTTTAATACTTCAACAATACGTTCACCGAGCGCAAGTCTCTTTTTGGTATCGGCGTCTAAATCACTTCCGAACTGCGCAAAGGACTGAAGCTCACGATACTGTGAGTATAAAAGCTTAAGCTCACCGGATACCTTTTTCATTGCCTTAAGCTGGGCAGAACCGCCAACTCGGCTTACTGATATACCGGGGTTTATTGCAGGCATAATTCCCGAATGGAAAAGCTCGGTTTCAAGGAATATCTGTCCGTCTGTAATTGAAATTACGTTTGTGGGGATATAAGCGGAAACGTCGCCCGCCTGAGTTTCAATGATGGGAAGGGCGGTTATTGAGCCTCCGCCATATTCTTTGGCAACACAGGCTGCACGCTCAAGTAATCTTGAGTGAAGATAGAATACGTCACCGGGATAAGCCTCACGTCCGGGAGGACGGCGGATTAAAAGGGAAAGGGCACGGTAAGCAACGGCGTGCTTACTTAAATCGTCGTAAATTATTAAAACGTCTTTTCCCTGTTCACGGAAATATTCTGCCATTGCACAGCCCGAATAGGGGGCAATGTACTGAAGGGGAGCGCTTTCCGATGCAGTTGCCGCAACGATGATGGTTTTGTCCATAACACCGTTTTTAATAAGCGTAGAAGAAATTTTTGCAACAGATGTGCTCTTCTGTCCGATTGCAACATAAATACAGATTACGTCAGTATTTTTCTGATTTATAATAGTGTCAATGGCAATTTCGGTTTTACCTGTCTGACGGTCACCGATAATAAGCTCACGCTGACCTCTTCCTATGGGAATCATACTGTCAATAGCCTTGATACCTGTCTGAAGGGGAACGTTAACGCTCTGTCTTTCAATGATGCCTGGAGCCTCCGACTCAATGGGGCGAAGGGCGGAAGATGCGATTTCGCCTTTACCGTCGATGGGTTCACCCAATGCATTTACAACTCTGCCGAGGAGCGCTTCACCAACGGGAACGGATAATACTTTACCTGTTCTCTTAACGGTGTCGCCTTCCTTTATGTCGTTGTTGTTAGAGAGTACTGCAACAGAAACGGTTTCTTCTTCCAAGTTCTGTGCAACGCCTGTGGCACCGTTACTGAATTCGATAAGCTCGTTTGCCATACAGTTTTTAAGACCGTAAACACGGGCAATACCGTCACCAACCAGGATAACGGAACCGGTTTCGTCCATTTCAACTTTCTTTTTATAATTTTCAATCTGGCTTTTTATAATACTGCTGATTTCAGCGGGATTGTTCATTTTTCAATCACTTCCTTAAGGCTTTTAAGACGCTTTTCAATGCTTCCGTCAATTAATATATCGTCGAAAGCAATTTTAATTCCGCCGATTAAGGTTTCATCAACCTCGTATTCGGCGTGAATTTTCGCCTGATATTTTGTTTCAAGCTTTGAAATAAGTTTCTTCTTCTGTTCATCGCTTAAAGCAACAGGAGATGAAACCTTTACGGTTTTTGTGTTTTCAAAGCTCTGTTTAAGAGAGAAAAATTCATCAATAAGAGAAGGAAGCTCTCTTATTCTTCCGTTTTCCGTAAGGATTTTCATAAGGGATAAAATTTCCTCCGGCATTTTTCCGGAAAGCGCTTCGTCAATTGCTGAAAGTCTTTCCGACAAGGGAAGGGAGGGACAGAATAAAAATTCCGTATATTCTCCGTTTTCTGAAAGAAGCTCTTTTAAAAGGGAAAGACTTTCAGCAAAGCTTTCTGCGCCGCCCTTTTCAAGAGCAACCTCAAAGAGTGCTTCCGAATATTCGTTAATTATTTCCTTCATTTCCGTCACCTATTTCTTCGATAAAGGAGTCAATAAGGTCTTTGTGGTCAGATGCGGAAATTTCTCTTTCCAGCATTTTTTCTGCAAGAAGCGTTCCGACCTTGACAATTTCGTCCTTAATACCTTGCTCTGCTTTCTTGATTTCAAGCTCTGCATCGGTTTTTGCACGGGAAATAATTCCGTCAGCCTCACTTTTGGCTTCCGAAATGATTTCTTCTTCACGGAATCGTGCCGAATTTACGGCAGACTGAATTAAGCTGTCCGCCTCGCTTTTTGCATCCGACAGCTTTTTTTCATAACTTTCTTTTGCGCTTTCGGCATCAAACTTTGCGTTTTCCGAATCAAGATAGTTTTTGTCTATCTCTGCCTGACGCGCTTCAAGCATTTTTTTCACGGGCTTGTACAAAAATTTCTTTACCAGTAAATATAAAATTGTAAGGTTGGCAAGAGAAATAAGTACATCCCAGAGATTTATGGATATTACGTCTAAGGTTTGCATAAAAAATCTCTCCGACTTTTTTATTTAAGGTTTGCCATTGTGTTAACTAAAATATCAACCAAAAGATTGGGAGCAACGAAAATAAGTAAAATTGCGATAACAAGGGCATATAAACCTGTTGTTTCCGCAACTGCACAACCCATAAGCATTGTGGTTGTAACGCTGCCCTTAGACTCGGGCTGACGGCCTATTGCTTCACAAGCCTTTGCAACTGCGTTACCTTCACCGATACCGGGGCCGATACCTGCGATCATTGCTGTTCCTGCACCGAGTGCACAACATCCTAAAATAATACCGATTGCGATTTCCATAGTTTTTTACCTCCGTTTTTTAATTTGCCTGCTTTTTGGCAAGCTTTTTTAATTTTCTTTTTTCATATTCATCCAGGGGGAATCCTCCTGAAATGTTTAACATTGTAAGCATGGCGAATATAAACGCCTGCAGGCATCCTGAAAATACGTCAAAATAAATTGAAAGTACAGCAGGAAGACCTATTCTTAAAAATGGAATTTCTCCAAGCATACCGGGAAGATTGCCGAGAATTATTGCCGTAAGACCCGATAAGCCCGCCGCCACAAGGGTGGAAATAACCGTACCCGATAAAATGTTACCGTAGTGACGGAAGCTCATTGAAATTGGCGTTGCGAATTCGCTTATGAAATTGATGGGAGCAAGAAATGCAACGGGCTCCGTAAAGCCTTTTAAGTAATATAAAGGTCCGCATTTCATTTTATAATAGGTTATTAAAATGAAAACAAGTAATGCCCAACCGCCAACCACGTTTATGTCAGAGGTGGGAGGGAAAAGACCCAAAAGGGATAAAAGGCTTGAAAGCGCGGAAAGAGCAAGTATTGAAATTATAAAAGGAGAATATCCCTTGAAATATTCGCCCATATTTTCCAAAACAAGGCTATCCACCTTTTCAACCATCATTTCCGCAAAATGCTGTCTTTTAAGCTTTATACGTTTATCAATGCCGTGAGTCATATAAAGGCAAAAGAAAAAGAGCGTTATCAAAACCGCAAGGGAATTAACCTGCGCTTCTGATATGATAAGGGGCTGAATGGGCATATCAATGGTGAAAAACACCCTTGCACCCGTAACGGTTATTCCTTCTACCTTTGGTGCGGTGAGAATTTTTAATATCATAATTGATAAAAGCGGAAGCGCCATCATTATAATATAGAAAATATCAAGAGCCTTGAATTTTTTATCCGTCTTTATAAAAAACACTCCTTTCAGTCTTTAATAAAAAATGGTCTTATCGTAACTGCAATTCTCGGGAAAATGTAGGGGATAACAGTTGCAATTAAACTGAAAACAGAAACAAAGTTTGCAATGAGCGCAATAATCAAAAGAAGAAAAAGTCTTCCCGACTGGGAAACTTGAACAAGCTTTTTTACTTCTTTTTCATCCTTGCCCAAAGCCTTCTGTACGGTAAGTCCAAGTAAAAGGAAATTACCGACAGATGCGAAGAGCCCTAAAATATTGCCCCATATAAAGGTATGGTTCCATATTCCCGAAATTAAAAACGCAACTTGCATAATTAAACTGAGAATTAAAGACACGACTGATACATAAATCGTTTCTTTTAATACCGTTGAATCAATTTTGCTCATAAGAAAACCTCTTTTATTATTTTGCCCGAAAATCTATATTATACTATTATATACCAATTGAAGCTTAAATGCAAGGGGGAAAAGAAAATGTTTTGTTAATTTGTAATTTTTATTGCTTTTTAATTTTTGGTATGCTATATTTGTTTTGGGAGGGAGAAATATGCCGAGAGATATAATCGTTCTTAAAAGACCTGCATCAAGAGAAAAGGATATGTGGAAGGAAGCGCTTCCCATAGGATGCGGAATAACAGGCGGACTTATATTGGGTGCCATTGAAAAAGAACAGGTTATAATTACACGTCATGACCTTTGGCATAAGTGGGCGAATATAATCCCTGCTCCCGATATAAGTGACAGCTTTAGGAGTATGCGTAAAAAGATGGACGAAGGGGAATATTTTGATGCCTGTCATATGATGGAGAACGCCCTTCGTGAGAAAGAGTTTAATAAAACGGGAGCACCTTCGCCGTTTCCGCTTGGTTCGCTAAAGCTTTCTTATATAAAGGAGTTATTCGGAAACTTAATAAAAATAGTCGAAAGCGGATATTGCAGAAAAGATATTTCAAAGGAAAGTACGGCAAAATGGAAAAAGCTGACAGAAGAAATTCCTGATTATGAAATAAATGAGGACGGTGCGGTAAAAGAGTGGATGTCGGAAAAATTTTCCGATAATTACGACCACAGGCATTTTTCCCATCTTTATCCCGTGTTTCCCGGAACGGAAGTAACAACGGAAAATAATTCATCCCTTATAAAAGCATTCAAAAAAGCGGGTGATATGAGAATTTCAGGAACTATGGCAGGGTGGAGTTTTCCTCATCTCGGACTTATTCAGACAAGGTTCGGAGACGGAAACAAGGCTCTTTCAAATATAATAACCATGGCTAAAGGGATAGTCCTTGATAATTTCTTTACACTTCATAATGACTGGCGTCATATGGGTATGGGGATAAATGTTGACCATATGACACCTGTTCAGCTTGACGCTTTAATGGGAACGGTTGCACTTATTCAGGATATGCTGTTTCAGTATAAGGACAGCACGATTCATATTCTGCCTGCAAAGCCCGACCGAATGAAATATATAAAGGCAGAAGGACTTACTTTCCCCGGTGGAAAAGTATCATTTGAGCTTAATGAAGGAAAACTGCATTTTTCTGTAACTGCATACGAAGAAGCGGAAATTGCTGTAAAAGTCGGTTGTTATAAAGAAAAAATAAAGCTTACCGAAGACGAAAGCTATGAAAAGGAGATATATCTGTGAAAAAAATACTTTGCCCAAACGAACAGCAGATTAAATGGGCTGATTCTGAACTTGGTGTAATTATCCACCTTGACTTGCAGACCTTTGAGCCTACATACAATTTCAGAGCGGACTTTAATTATCATCCGTCACCTTCAGTCTTTAATCCCGAGTGTCTCGATACAGATCAGTGGATTGAATCAGCTGTAAAGGCAGGGGCGAAATATGCGGTATTGGTTGCAAAGCACGGGACGGGATTTTCACTCTGGCCTACAAAGCAGCACGATTATCACATCGGAAACTCGCCCTATAAAAACGGCAAAGGCGACATAGTAGGAGAATTTATTGCTTCCTGCAAAAAATACGGGGTTTTGCCCGGACTTTACTGTAATGCTTCCTGCAACGGCTATTTTAAGGTTGACACTCCGGGACTTTGCATAAGCGGGGATAAAGAGGAGCAAAAGCGCTATAACGATATGGTTATAGGGCAGCTTACGGAGCTTTGGACAAACTATGGAGAGCTTTTTGAAATATGGTTTGACGGAGGATGCCTGCCTCCGGAAAAAGGCGGAGCGCCGATTGCGGAGCTTTTAGCAAAATTACAGAAGGACGCTATTGTTTTTCAGGGACCCAAAGAAATATTTAACGGAATACGCTGGGTGGGAAATGAGCGTGGAGAAGCACCCTGGGATACCTATGCAACCGTTGACTTTGCAAATGAAAGCTTTGACGGAATGAGCGAGGAAACAAACCGCGGAGGCGATCCCTTCGGAAATGTGTGGAGACCTGCGGAGTCTGACCTTCCCGGAAGAGATGCAAGGAGAAGCTTTGAAGGCGGATGGTTCTGGAAAGAAGGGGAGGACGACACAGTTTTCTCCGGAGAAGAACTTTTCGAGCGCTACCTTGTATCCGTCGGCAGAAACACAAATATGTTAGTCGGTATGGCAATAAACAATAAAGGCCTTTTACCCGATAAGGATAAAAAGGCTTTGGAGGATTTGGGCAATCTTATAAAAGAAGCCTTCGGAAAGCCCCTTGCAATTATGGAGGGAGACCTTACGGAGGACAGCTATACCTTAGAAGCTTCAGAAAATGCAAAATATCTTGTGGTGTGCGAAGATATAAAATACGGTGAAAGAATACTTTCCTATAAAACGGATGTGGGGTTAGAAGGAAAGGCAATAGGACATAAGAGGATTTTACCCCTACCCGAAGGCACGAAAAAAGTGACATTTACCGTTCTTGATAAGAAAGATACCTGTCACATAAAAAAGATAGCACTCTATTAATAAAAGCAACCGTTGGCTATCCAACGGTTGCTTTTATGTTAGTGTTACGGAATTCAAACCTTTTTTTCGAAAAATACGCCTTGATAAATTATACGGATTATATTATACTGCAGATGTATTATTTGTTTTTTGACTTAACCGAACCGGGAGAAATTCCGTGAAATTTTTTAAAAGCTCTAGAAAAAACGGAAATATCGTTATAGCCTACAAGATTTGCGGAATCAGTTACGCTGTTGCCGGAAGATAAAAGGTCATAAGCCTCTGTCAGACGTTTTTTCAGGCGGTATTCCTGCATGGTGGTGCCAACCTGTTCCTTAAATATCTGGGAGAGATAATTTCTGTTTAAGTTATGCCTTTTTGCAATGTCTTCAATGGAATAATCATGCATAAAATTATAGTCAATAAATCTTACAACTGCCTTTACATGAGATCTTTTCACATCAGGTGCGGCGGTATCTTTTTCGCCGAAAAGCAAAACATACATTCTGTATAAATGTGCGGTTATGAGCATCTCGGGAAGAACAGGCTCTTTGGTCAGTTCACAAATCTCGTCAAACAACATATTGGGGAAAGGGAAAATTACCGGAAGATGGTCAAATTTTGAGGTGAGTGTTCCTGAAAATCCAATCCATATATATTCCCACGGATCATCGGGGTTTGGTGCATAAACCGAAGCTTCATCGGGACGGATTAAAAAGCAGTTTCCTGCAGTTACAAAGTGGGAGCCGTCGCTGTTTGTTATATATCCGCTTCCTGACTTGACATAATGTATTACATAATAAAGACTGCGTTTAGAGTAGGGTGTCTTGTCTTTTTTGCATTTTTCACAGCCCACAACTATCGGGAAAAGGTCGGAAAGCTTTGGGTTATTTTCACACCAGGCAAGATACTGGTCGGAATCTTCGACAATAAACATATAAAAATCACGCCCTTTCTATAACTAACATTATATCAAATTTTAATTACATTTTGCAATAGTAAATATTATAAAAATTTGATATAATTTTGATATAATTGTGCAAATAGTATAAACTTGCATGAAAATAAAAAGAAAGAGGGAAAAATATGAAAAAGTTTTTTTGCTTACTGCTTTCGGTAATTATGGCGTTATCGGTTTGCGGTATCATTGCAGCGGACGGCGATATTGTATTGCTTCCTACCGATGTAAATGAAAGCAATGGAGTTGCTGTCGGAGGCTCAATATCAGACTTTGCCATCAACGACTATTTCGGATTTAAGGATATTGACCTTACCGGAATAAACTCCGTTGTATTGGAGGCACACTTCAATCCTGTCGGAGGACATAACGGTGAAGCCTTCAGAGTAATGATTGACAGCCCTACGGAAGGAGAAATAATCGGTACTGTTGTTTTAAGCAACCGTGGCGGAGTGTATGATGCTTTCATCAACCCCACAGCAGGTAAGCACAATGTATACTTTGTTGCAAGCTACAACACAGGTGTTCCCGAAAACCTTCAGGTTAAAAAGGTTACCTTCTCAAAGGCGGCTTATGAGGATAATGCTTTTGATAATCAGGTTGGAGATGAATACATAAAGGACTTTTATGAAGATACATGGGTTTCCACCGACAGCTACGGAAGAAAGGTAGCAGACTTCGCTGAAGCAGGCCCCGTGAAAGAGGGCGAGCGTGAAGTCGGAATGATGTACTGGAACTGGTGGACAAGTAACGATACATCAGAAGCAAGAATTATTTCCGATGTAATTAAACAGTATCCCGATGCGATGCAGAATCAGTCAAGCCCCGGATGGAGCGGTCTTGCTGTATATTACTGGGACGAGCCTGCAATAGGCTTCTATTCGGGTAACGACTACTGGGCACATCGCTATCAGCTTGAGCTTATGGCGGCAGCAGGTGTTGATGCCATCTTTATGGATTTCTCAAACGGCGGTGCTATATATTTAGAGCCCACCAACGTATTGCTTCAGGCTATCCGTGACCTTAAGAAGGACGGCGTGGATGTACCCGAGTTCTCCGTATTTGCTTGGCACGGCGGTCTTTACAATTTAAGACTTTTAGAGGCACTTTACAACAACTACTTCTATTATGAAGATTATTCCGACGTATGGTTCCATAAGGACGGAAAGCCCTTTATTTTCGGTTTAAGAGATGTATCTGCCGCTCTTTCCAACAATCCCAACAAAAAGGATCTTGCAAGAATTGAGCAGATAAACTTCCTGGGAGAATTTTTCTCATTCCGTGAAAATGTAAATGCGGCAAAGGATAAGACAAGCGCATGGACCTGGTGTGAAGACTTCCCCCAGGGTGCGAGAAACGGTATAAGAGAAGACGGAAGAATTGACTTTATGAACGTAGCCGTAGCACTTAACCACTCCTATGGTCCCGAAGCTACAAGCTATGCGATGGGCGGTCCCTACACAATGGGAAGAAACTATTCTCCCGTGTTCGGAGAAGACAGAAGTGAAAACGGTGCAAGAGAAGCTCATATGTTCCGTGCACAGGCAGGAAGAGCTTTAGAGTTTGATCCTCACTTCGTATATGTTGACGGCTGGAACGAATGGACTGCCGCTATTCAGAATCAGTGGGGTCAGTTCCCCATAGCCTTCGTTGATACCTTTGATACCAACGACAGCCGCGACTTTGAACCCACAAAGGGTCAGATAAAGGACGACTATTATAATCTTTTGGTTGACTTTGTAAGAAAATATAAGGGTGTTCGTCCCGCTCCCGCAGCAGGTGCGGCAGGAACAATTGATGTAAATGGCGACCTTTCACAATGGGACAGCGTAACACCCGAATTCTTGAACTATAAGGGTGTTGACAGAGCTTCCAAGGCAACCTATTTACAGCACGGAACAGGTGAAGAAATTCCCGACTACACCAATGAGTCAGGTTCAAGAGTTGTTTATTCAAAGGCACAGAGAGATGGTGCAAATCTTTACTTTATGGCAAAGACAGTTGAAGGAAAATCAATTGCAAACACAGCTCTTTACTTAAATACAGACAGAAACTATGTAACAGGTTTAGAGGGTTATGATTTTGTAATAGGCAGAGGCGGAAGCGCAAATGTTGAAGCAATCACGCCCGACGGAACATATGCGGTTGTTGGAACTGCAAACATCGTAAGAAACGGTAACGTAATGCAGATTGCCGTTCCGAGAGCAACAATCGGCGAAACAGGCACAGTTGAAATCGAACTTAAGTGGGTACACGGCGAATTTACCGATGTAATTGAGCTTTACGAAAACGGAACAGCTGCTCCCATCGGACGCTTTAACTATCTCTATACAGAAAAGGCAGACGTTACAACAACTGCCGCTGAAAGAGAAGCACTTAAAAATGCAAGTGTTCTTGTTGCAGGTAAGACAAAGGTGCTCGTATCAGGTAAAATTGAAACCGTAAACGAAAAGGATACATCAAAATATGCCTTTGAAATGAACGGAACACTCTATATTCCCAGCCGTGCATTTGAAGAAATTCTTGGCTACGGCAGGAGCAGTATAGAATATGATAACCTTTCAAATATGTTCTATTTCTATACCTTCGATTATAACGAGGATAAGAGTGCGGTTGCACAGACTAACTGGTACTATTCTGTTGTAGGCTCCTACGAAGCAAGAGCAAACGGCAGACTTAAGAGCATTTCTGCTCCCATCGTATATGCAGAAAATGACTTCTATATTCCCGCAAGTATCTTTACAGAGGTTATGGGAATAAATGTTACAAATCTCGGTAACGGTGTATATGTAATCGGTAATGCCGACAGTGCGGCTGTAAATTCTGCACTCTGGTATCTTAACTAAAAGGAGGCGGTAATAATGAAAAATATTTTAAGTAAAATATCTGCCATTGCCGTTGCGGTAATGCTTATTATGTCCCTTTGCATTATTCAGGTGTCCGCTTCCGTTTGTTATGTGGGATCTGAATCAAACAGCTTTTCAAACTTGAAAGACGCTATTAAAAAGGGTGGAGATATCTACCTTCTTTCCGATGCGGAGCTTGATACAACAGAACATTTCTACAATGCAAATGTGAAAATCCACGGTAACGGAAAAACAATAACCGTTAACGGAGGAGACTGGCATATTGACTTAAACTGTAATATTGCTCTTTATGATGTAACAGTGGACTTAAATCAGAAAGGCATGGTTGTATCCGGAAATAAAACAGTTCTTACAATAGGTAAGGGAACAACAGTTAAAAACGGTTATGCAAATAACGGCGGTGCCGCAATTATGTATGTGCAGAGTAAGATAATAATGGAAGACGGTGCATTGATCACCGATTGTACGGCTGCATACGGCGGTGGCGGTATCCACACCCATCAGGGAACATTGGAAATGAAGGGCGGTACAATTACAAACTGCACAGGCGGCGGTGTAAATCTTGCTGCAGGAAGTACCTTCATCGTAAGCGGTAATGCAACAGTAACAGGCAATAAAAAGCATGATGGCTCAACATTAAACGTAAACGTACAGACGCCTATGAAGGTAACGGGCGCTCTTACAGGTAATATCGGCGTAACAGTAAAAGCTGACCTCGGTAATCAGGTTGGTACAATCGAAGGAAGTGCATCAGGTCTTAATGCGATAGTAAGTGACGTGGATGCTTCTTTGGTAGGTAATGCATCGGGTGCTAACGTAGTTCTCGCCAAGGGATCTACTGCATCAAGCGGTTCTTCCGCACCTGCTGCAACAACCACTCCTTCAACTGCACCTGCAACAGGAACAACTGTTTCTGCAAACAAAAATGTAAATGCGGTGGCAAACTATGCAGGATCAGGTCCCGTTTGCTATGTGGGAACTCAGTCCAATACATTTGACAATCTTAAGGATGCAATTAAAAAGGGTGGGGACATTTATCTTTTAAGAGATGCAGAGCTTGATTGTTCCGAGCATTTCTACAATATGAATGTAAAAATCTACGGTAACGGAAAACATATTAAAATTGACAACACCTGGGAGATTGACTTAAAATCAAGCATCGCGCTTTATGATGTAATTGTAGACTTAAATCAGAAGAGCATGGTTGTATCCGGAAATACAACAGTTCTTACAATAGGTAAGGATACTGTAATTAAAAACGGTTTTGCCAATAACGGCGGTGCTGCCATCATGTATGTGCAGAGTAAAATTATAATGGAAGATAACGCTCTTATCACCGATTGTACGGCTGCTTACGGCGGTGGCGGTATCCACACCCATCAGGGAACATTGGAAATGAAGGGCGGTACAATTACAAATTGCACAGGCGGCGGTATAAATCTTGCTGCAGGAAGTACCTTCATCGCAAGCGGTAATGCAACCGTAACAGGCAACAAAAAGGCTGATGGCTCAACATTAAACGTAAACGTACAGACGCCTATGAAGGTAACGGGCGCTCTTACAGGAAGAATCGGCGTAACAGTAAAGGCTGACCTCGGTAACCAGGCAGGTATAATCGAAGGAAGTGCATCAGGTCTTAATGCGATAGTAAGCGACGTGGATGCTTCATTAGTTGGTTCTGCATCCGGCTCAAACGTAGTTCTTGCAAAGGGAACAGCATCAACACCCACAGCAGGAACAGCTCCTGCACCTTCAACATCCGCAGTGGCAGATTATAACGGAACAGGTCCCGTTTGCTATATAGGAACTCAGTCCAACACATTCTACACTCTTAAGGAAGCAATTAAAAAGGGTGGAGATATCTATCTTTTAAGAGATGCGATACTTGATTGTTCCGAGCATTTCTTTAATGCAAATGTAAAAATCCACGGTAACGGAAAACATGTAAAAATCGACAACACATGGGATATTGACTTAAACTGCAATGTCGCTCTTTATGACGTAATTTTAGATTTAAATCAGAAGAGCATGGTTGTAGCCGGAGATAAAACAGTTCTTACAATAGGTAAGGGAACAACAGTCAAAAACGGTTTTGCCAATAACGGCGGTGCCGCAATTATGTATGTGCAGAGTAAGATCATAATGGAAGACGGTGCATTAATCACCGATTGTAAGGCTGCATACGGCGGTGGCGGTATCCACACCCATCAGGGAACATT
>JAZRHF010000046.1:0-22069 GCA_045644565.1 Clostridia bacterium
CCTGTAATCTTAAGTCTTCCTTCGGGGTCAAGCATGCCGTAGTCGCCTGTTGCAAACCAGCCGTCCTTAAGTGCTTCGGCAGTAAGGTCAGGGCGCTTGTAATAGCCGAGCATTACGTTGTCACCCTTAACACAGATTTCACCGATACCTTCGTCGGTTACGTCCAAAAGCTTCATCTCTAAACAGGGAAGCACGAAACCAACTGTTGTGCAGTCGTTATGCTCTCTTCTGTTTACGGCAATTAAGGGAGAACATTCTGAAATACCATAGCCGTTCATAAGGAAAATACCGATGCTTTCGAAAAATTCACCAAGTTCTGCACGAACAGGTGCACCGCCGCAGATAAGCTTAAATAAATTTCCGCCGAAGGACTGGTGGATGGACTTAAAGAACTTCTTACGAAGGTCGATACCGAATTTTCTGAGGAAATTACTTACCTTTATGAGAATCTTAAGAGCCTTTTCCTTGCCGCCTTCTTTAGCTGCAGCCCATATCTTTTTATAGAAAAGCTCTGCAAAAGCGGGAACTATATACATATAGTCGGGCTTGAATTCCTGCATATTTTTAAGAACCTGGGTAAGCTTTGCATTGATGCACATTGTAGCGTGACCGTGGATACCAACGAGTATTCCGGGAACAGCTTCATATGTGTGGTGGAAGGGAAGCACCGCAAGTTCAACTGTTGAAATGCTGGATACCTGCATTCCGTGATAAATCATCGCACATAAATTGTGCTCTGTAAGCATAACGCCCTTGGGATCTCCTGTTGTACCGGAGGTGTAGATAAGCATCTTAAGCACGTTCTGATCGCCCTGCATATCAGCATAGCTTCTGTCGCCTTCTTCATAGAGCTTTTTACCCTTTTCAAGGAACTTTTTGTAGGATAAGAACTTGCCTTCATCCTCTTCTCTTTCAAAGCCGATGAAATATTTGATATTTTCAAATTCTGCTTCTCTTTCGTGGAAGATATCCTCAAACTTTGAAGCATAGAAAATAACTTCACTGTCGGAGTTGTTCACAACTCTTATCATATCGTCAATGGGCATTTCCTTGTCAACGGGAACGAATACACCCTCTGACATGAGCATTGTAAGATAGGTACAAATCCAGTCATAGCTGTTTTCACCTGTGGTTGCAACGTGCTTTGTTGCCATACCGATTGATGAAAGTGCTGTTCCAAGATAATCAACAGTCTTTCTGAACTCGTTGTAGGAAACAGACTTTATTTCTTTTCCGTCTCTCCACTTGTATAAAGGCTTGTCACCACAAGCGGCAACCGCCTTGTTAAGCATATCTTTAATAGAGTCAAATTTTTCAACTTCGTTGAGTTTTAAATTGATTTTTCCCATAAAGAAACCTCCAATATAATTTTCCCTATCATTATATATCATTTTCAATACTATGTCAATAGTTTTGGGTAAAAAAAGGAAGTGCAACGCACTTCCTTTTTCCTTATATTGCTTTTGATTTTTTAAGCGCCGTATAAACGATGGGTGTTACAATCGCAGTAATGATTATTTCGGGAATCATATAAAGTCCGTTATAAATCACGGAATAGATAAAGGCAAGTCCATCTCCCGAAAAGCTTTCCAAAATTTTTCCGCCGAAAGAATAAAATCCTTCCTGAGAGAAAAACCATTCTGCATAGCTTCCCCAGAGTATGTAGCCCGATGCTATATGGAGTACATAGCGAAGGAATGTGGTAAACGCCGCGCCTGCCATTACGGCTACGCCCTCATTTTTAATTTTGTCCTTGAAAATGCCCGAAAAACCCAAAACAGTATATGCAAGGGTATAGTCCAAAAGACACATTAAAATTGCTTTCCACAAAAGCATTTGATCCTCGCCGGGCAAAAACGCCGCACTTATTGTTGATGCTCCCAAAAACATCTGAATTACGCTGAAGCAAAGCGCTGATAAAACACCCGTTTTCCATCCGTAAATTATACCAATCAGGCACACGGGCATCATTGAGGCAAGGGTTATTCCCCCGCCGAAGGGCAGTGCAAAGGGCTGAATTACGGAAAGCACGCTTCCCAATGCCACAAGCATTGCACAGACAACAAGTTTTTTAGTTTTCACTTTTTCTCAATCCTTTCAGGAAGCACACATAAGACACTCCATACACGCCTTAAACTTGGTAAATTTGCACTCTTTCAATTTGTCGTCCTCGAAAGGCGCCAGCCTTACTTCGTCCATGAGTAAAAAACAACGACATCGAGTCTGTTGTTTTTTGCTCAAAAATTTTCACGACCTTAATGGTCTAAGAAAATTTTTATCGCATACCGCATTGAAATTGCACTAAATTTCCCTGCGTTTAAGGTTTAAGAGTTTGAATCAAAAATTCAAACCATATATCGAGTGACTTCCGTGTGCTTTGATAATATCGCAAAAGGCACAGGATTGATAATTTGCTTTTCTTTAAGGCTTCCTTTCGGCAAATGAAACCGAAAGATGAGCTTTTTGTCTGTTGCGCATCCAAACAAAAAAGCTGTACCCCAAAAAAGGATACAGCCCAAAAAGCCAAGCTATTATCCCTTCGTTGGCATTACCCAAATCAGGTTATACGGGTCTAAGCGGCACTACGCTTACTCTCAGCTTGCATGCGCAAGCTCCCCCTTTTGCTGAATTTATTATACTACAAATTCTGATTTTGTCAAGAGTTATTTATCACTCTGCTTACGTCTTATACGGTTTATATGTCTTTCAAAGCTTCCGTTTTCGATAAATTCCGCAAGTACATACTGTTCAAGAACAGGAACGGAACAGGAAAATCCGCCCATTACTTCATCATAGCGTTCCATTAAAGCTTCGGGCAAAATCATATATCCGATTCTCATGGCAGGCGACAGACTTTTTGAAAAAGTATTTATGTATATAACCCTTCCCTTTCCGTCCATTGAATAGAGCGTTTCCCTGCTTCCGCCGGGAGCGAAAAATTCGCTTCCGAAATCGTCCTCTATGATAAAGCCCGAGTCACCCGCCCACTTTAAGTATTCATATCTTTTATGCGCCGATGTGGTAACGTTGGACGGAAAGCTCTTAAAAGGCGTTACGTGAAGAACGTCAAAGCCTCCTTTTTCAATTTCACTGCGGCTTATACCGTCTTTACCCATCATAAGCTTTTTAACCTTGACACCTTCCCCATTATACACCTTTTCAATCTGCGAATAGGATGGGTTTTCTATTCCGAAAATCTTTTCTCTTCCAAGGATTTTAACCGCCGTTTCATAAAGCTGCTCCGCACCCGAGCCTATGATGATTGAAGAAGGCTCCGCCCTCATATTTCGATAGCGAAGGAGATATTCCGCTATGGCGTTTCTTAACACCGAGCACCCTTTGCCGGGAGCTTTTCTGAAAAGACGGGATCCCGAATCGGAAATTACCTTTCTTACGGTTTTAAACCAAAGGGAATATTCAAACTCGGAAAGCTCGTCATCATCATCCGAAAGCAAATGAATTTCCGCTTCCGATTTTTTTACAGGCAGTATATCAATTTCCGACACAAAATAGCCGCTTCGCTCTTTTGGAGTGATATACCCTTCTTCGATCAGCATACCATAAGCCTTTTCCACGGTAATAACGCTTACCCCTTCCATATCTGCCATAACTCTTTTTGACGGAAGCTTTTTACCGCTTTCAAACTCACCACGGATTATTTTATCCTTTATTTTTTCATATACTTCAGAATATTTATTCTCTTTCATCTGGTTATATATTTTACTCCTTTTTTGACTATTTACATATTATCAGTTTAATATTATAATACAGAAAACAAAAATTGTAAAGGGGCTATTTTATGAGCTATAAAAGACTTCTTACCATTCAGGACATTTCCTGTGTCGGACAGTGTTCGCTAACCGTTGCACTTCCCATAATTTCCGCCTGCGGAGTTGAATGTTCCATTCTTCCCTCTGCGGTTTTATCCACCCACACCGGAGGATTCACGGGCTTTACCGTTCGTGATTTAACGGATGACCTTCCCGGAATTAAAGACCATTGGGTTAAGGAAAATCTTTCCTTTGATGCAATTTACACAGGCTATCTCGGAAGCACAAAGCAAATCGGTTATGTATCAGACATTTTCTCCGCAGTTTCAAAAGAAGGTGCATTAAAAATAGTTGACCCTGCCATGGCAGACAACGGAAAGCTTTACTACGGCTTTGACGAAGTTTATGCAAAGGAAATGCTTTCCCTCTGCACAAAGGCAGACTATGTACTTCCCAACATAACAGAAGCCTGCTTTATGACGGACACCGAATATAAGGAAACCTATGACAGAGAATATGTTGACCTTTTAATTAAAAAGCTCACCGATGCAGGATGCAAAAATATAATCTTTACAGGAATTTCCTACGAAGAAGGAAAAACCGGTGTTGTAGTTTTTGAAAACGGAGAATATTCCTACTACGAACACGAAAAACTTAAAAACAGCTGTCACGGTACCGGCGACATATTTGCTTCTGCATTTTCCGGTGCTCTTATGCGCGGAAAGAGTGCATTTGAAGCTTCAAAAATTGCCGCAGATTACACCTTCCTTGCAATAAAGTACACAGCAACTCTTGACAACCACTGGTACGGCGCCGCATTCGAGCCCGTTATCCCGGAACTTTGCAGGATGCTTGCTGAATAAGACGTAAAAAAATGGCACCCCAAAGGGGTGCCATTTTTTTATCTGTAAAACGAAAAGTTATTCGAGACAAAGCCTTGAAGAACTTTTTTAATCAGAACTCAAAATATTCCTTTGCGTTGTAGTAGGAAATGCCTTCGATTATCTTCTTCAAGGAAGCCTTATCGTTGGGATATTCACCCTCTTCAACCCACTTACCAACCATATTGCAGAGTATTCTTCTGAAATATTCGTGTCTTGTGTAAGAAACGAAGCTTCTTGAGTCTGTAAGCATACCAACGAAACGACCGAGTACGCCAAGGTTTGCAAGAGCCATCATCTGTGCTTCCATACCATCTCTGTGATCATTGAACCACCAGCCGGAACCGAACTGAATTTTACCTGCTGTGGGAGCCTTCTGGAAGTTACCAAGCATTGTTCCGATAACGAAGTTATCCTTGGGATTTAATGTGTAGAGTATGGTCTTGGGAAGAACATCGTCATACTCAAGATTTCCTAAGAATGCAGAAAGCTTTTCAGCTATACAAAGGTCGTTGATGGAGTCAAAGCCTGTGTCTGCACCAAGCTTTTCGTACATCTTTCTGTTGTTGTTACGAAGTGCGCCGATGTGAAGCTGCATTGTCCAGTCACGCTTTACGTATTCTGATGCGCAGTGCTTTAATACGGCTGTCTTATAGATGTTTTCTTCTTCGTATGTAACTTCTCCGCCGTTTACCTTCTTTTCAAATACTGCCTTTGCATCGCCTACGCCGAAGGGTACATATTCAAGAGCGTGGTCAGAAAGACGGCATCCTACAGAGTGGAAGAATTCAATCTTTTCTGTAAGGAAAGAGAGTACTTCTTCAAATGTCTTCACATTTGCGGTTTCAAGATAAGGAAGGAATGTTTCCTTGTTGATTTCCACAATTTTGTCGGGACGGAATGTGGGAAGGATTTTTGTAGAAAATCCCTGAAGCTGCTTGTGATATTCAAGGCTGTCAACGGGATCGTCTGTTGTGCAGATAACCTCAACGTTTGACTTCTTGATTAATGACTGTGCGGAAAAATCGTCACGAGCCAAGAGCTTGTTACACTTATCCCAGGTTTCCTTTGCAGTTTCTTCTGTCAAGGGCTTATCGATACCGAAATATCTCTTAAGCTCTAAATGTGTCCAGTGATAAAGAGGGTTACCTATAACCAAAGGCATTGTTTTTGCCCACTGTACCCACTTATCATACTCGGGAGTAGAACCTGTAATATCTTCCTCGGGCACACCGTTTGAACGCATCTGACGCCACTTATAGTGGTCGCCGCCAAGGAATAAGTCATAAGTGCTCTTAAACTTATAGTCCTCTGCAATCATCTTGGGAACAAGATGGCAATGGTAGTCGATGATGGGAAGGTCCTTTGCATATTCCTCGAAAAGACGCTTACCGGTTTTGTTTTTAATCATAAAATTATCATTGATAAAACTCATAATGTTACACCGTCCTTAAATATTGAAATTTCTCTGTAATCGTTAATTTCGTTTCTTGTTTCCTTGCCTTCTGCAACCTCTATGATATAAGAAACAAGCTCGTCAGACAAGTCTTCACCCTTAAGAGTGGGGCTTGCATCAAAGTCAATCCAGTTTCTCTTGTGGTTGTAAAGGTTTTCATTTGTGGAAATCTTAACTGTGGGAACGCTTGAACCAACGGGTGTTCCTCTTCCTGTTGTAAAGAGAATGATATGAACGCCCGATGCCATAAGGTTTGTAATTGCAACGATGTCGTTTCCGGGGCCGTTAAGAAGGGAAAGTCCGTTCTTCTGCACCGTGTCACCGTAGGTAAGCACGTCAACAACCTTGGAAAGACCACCCTTTTGCACGCAACCAAGGGATTTTTCTTCCAATGTGGTTATTCCGCCTGCCTTGTTTCCGGGAGAGGGATTTTCGTAAATCACCTGACCGTGGCGAGTGAAATAGTCCTTAAAGTCATTAATCAGGCTAACTGTCTTATTGAAGATTTCTTCGTTTTCGGCACGTTCCATTAAAAGATGTTCTGCACCGAACATTTCGGGAACTTCTGTTAAAATACAGCTTGCACCCATTGAGATAAGCTTATCGGATGCTCTTCCAACCAAAGGATTTGCGGTGATGCCGGAATATCCGTCGCTTCCTCCGCACTTTAAGCCAACCTTTAATGCCGATACGGGCACAGGCTGTCTCTTAAAGGTATCGGCATAAGCCTGAAGCTCTTTTACTAATCTTATGCCCTCTGCCTCGTCATCCTCGCACTCCTGGGTGATTAAAAACTTAACTCTTTCATCATCCCATGAGCCAAGCACCTTTTTCATTTCTCCGATGTTGTTGTTTTCACAGCCCAAGCCAAGCACTAAAACGCCTGCCGCATTGGGATGGTTTATCATACCCTTTAATATTTTCTGTGTAACATCCTGGTCATCTCCAAGCTGGGAGCATCCGAAAGGATGAGGGAAGAAAAGTGCGCCTGTTGCCGCTGCAATTTTTTCTGCAACCTTATTTACACATCCAACGGTATTTACAATCCATACATCGTTTCTTATACCAACGTCGCCGTTCTTTCTAACATAACCCATAAAGGTTTTGTCCTTGTCACCTTCGGGAATGTCATAAAACTTCGGATTGTATTCGTATGTAAGATTGTCTTTAAGATTTGTTTTTACATTGTGTGTGTGAACGTGTTCACCCTTTTTGATATCAGTTGTGGCGTGTCCTATGGGGCAACCGTATTTTATTATGTTCTCCCCCATCCTGATATCACGGTCGGCATATTTATGACCGTCCGAAAGGTTTACATCCACATTATCAAGCTTATTTATTTTCATATAATCAAACCCTTTATATATACTTTTCAACTTCGTCTTTAAGGAAGCTCAAATCCTCGCCCCAGAGCTTTTCGTTTGCAAGAATTTCCGCAACGGATGCAGTTTTCATAAACGCCATAACATCAGCATCGTCGTTGGGCATATCGGTTTTATAGAACTCGATAAGTCTTGCGAAGGAGTATAAAAGCTTTTCGGGCATCTTATTATAACGCTTGATGTATTCAAGCAAAGAAGGAAGAACTCTTACCTTGAACTTACTTACGGAGTTTAAGGAAATTGATGAGCAGAAATGTCTGATATAGGGGTTTGCAAAACGCTCAAACACGCTGTCCGCATAGGATAAAAGCTCCTCTTTTGGAAGGTCAAGTGTGGGGATGATTTCATCATATACACAAGCCTTATCAAATGTGCTCATGGTTTCGTCTTCCATACAGTCGCCAACAGTTTCAACGCCCTTTAAAAGTGCATAGGGAATCATTGCTGTGTGTGCACCGTTTAAGATTCTTACCTTTCTTGTACGGTACATTGTCATATCGTCTGTAACAATTACATTAAGGTTTGTCTTGTCGAAAGGAATTTCCAAAACCTTATCGGAAGGTCCTTCAATTACCCAGAGGTGGAAGTATTCGGATGTGTTTAACATATTGTCTTCATATCCGAGACCTAAATCCTCACCCTTGGGGAAGCCTGTATTGATTCTGTCAACCAAAGTGTTGCAGAACACGTTTTCTTTTTCAACGAAGGTCTTGAAGTCTTCGCCTAAATTCCAGTCATCTGCATAGCGGAGGATGATTTCCTTTAAGGTTGTGCCGTTCTTCTCGATAAGCTCGCAGGGAAGGAAAATAAAACCGGGAAGCTTTAAATCGAAACGCTTTTTAAGAAGTGCTGTTACCTTTGCGGGGAAAGACTTCTGAGGACGGTCCGTAAGCTTATCTCCTTCTTCATAGCTGATACCTGCTTCTGTTGTGTTGGATACAACAAAACGGAAATCGGGATTTTCTGCCAATGCAAGATATGCATCATAATCCTTATAAGGATTTACGCATCTTGAAATTATGTCGATTAACTTTGTATCAACGCCTTCAACACCTCTGATAACGTGGGTATACATGCAATCCTGCTTTTCCAGCATATCGCACATACCGTTTTCAATGGGCTGAACAACTGCAACGCTTCCGTTCCAGTCGGATTCTTCGTTTATAATCTGGAACATCCAGTCACAAAAGCCTCTTAAAAAGCCGCCTTCGCCGAACTGAATGACTCTTTCTGGTCTTATAGTTTTTTCTTTTCCTGCAAACATAGTTATTCTCCTTTTGGTTAGTTAGTTTATGGTTGAAATATAAGGTGCACAAAACGCTGTTCGCGTTTTGAGTAGATTCAGTTGACACAGCTAAAATGCTATTCGCATTTTCACGCTGCATCAACCTTGCTTCGCAAATGGTTTGTTCCATTTGCTACGCTCGCATTCACAAATTTATTATTTGATAAATTTGTGAACTAAAGGCCAAGACAAGTCCGCATAGAAACGGTGTCCCTCGGGGCCCTTTACGTGAGCAAGTTTTTCTTCTGCTCCCATTTCCTTATATGCTGATTTACCGTGTTCAAACACTTCTTCAGCGCCCTTAATGGGGAATATATTATCCTCTAGTCCGTTTACCTGGATATAATACTTGGGGTAAGACATTGCAAGAAGGTCACCCATATCGAAATACTCGGCTATATGAGGAACGAAGTTACAATGACAGTGAGGCATTGCACCGATAGAATCCTTATATGTACACATAGCACAGGAGGGCATTGCAAGAACAATTCTGTCTTCAAGTGCTGCAGTATAAGCTGTTGCTGTACCGCCGCCGGAGTTACCCATAAGGCAGATGTTTTTAACATCAACCTTGTCGGCAAAATCTGTTTCAAGAAGGTCGATTAATCTCTGAATATCCCAAACTCTTTCACCTGCTGTTGTTCTTCCGAAAAGCATACAGGTTACTGCAGAATACATACAGTCTGTTGCACCGGGCTTACCGCCGCATTCACCGAAGTTTCTCTGTTCCATTGCGATAGCGGCATAGCCTTCCTTAATTGCTCTTACGCAGAAATCTCTGTCGCCGCCCTTGATTGTAATGTCATCTCTTTCATATTTAGGGTTGCCGAGGGAAATGTGCATACCTGAAGAATGTCCCTGAAGGCAGATGATTACGGGAGGATTTTCCACACCATCGGGAAGAAGCAGGTGGCAAGGCACACGATAGCCAACTTCACTCTGATATGTGAAACGGATTTCTGTAGCACCTTCAATTTTCTTTTCATATTCAATTTCAAGTTCGGGTGCACACTTCGCAAATGTGTGAAGACCCAAAAGTTCGGAAAGCTTTGCTCTTGCATCCTTCTGCCAGGAAAGGAAATCCTTTCCCTGATAAGCCATGGAGGGCTTAACCTCCTGCATTTTTTCAATGTTGAACTGATAACCTGTTTTCATAATTTTACCCCCTAATATATTTTTATTATATTTTAACACTATTTTACAACAAATTCAATAAGATTTCCTTTAAAATATTGCCTTTTTTTACGATTTTTCTTGATTTTTTTGTCATTTATGATATACTTATTAAAAATGCGGAAAATAAAAAGGAGGAGAATTTTTATGGCAATAAAAACCACACTTGCAAACGCCAATATCACAACTGAAGATTCACGCCCCTTTGTAAACCCTACTCTCTACAGATATGACAATTTTTATTATGACCGTTCAAAGCGCTCCGGCGCTGTTGCTATGACCAACGGTCACTATCATAATATGTATGAAATCTACTTTCTCGCTGAGGGTAGGTGCCGTTATTTCATTGAAAATAAGCTTTTTGAAGTTGAAGCGGGAGACCTTGTTTTAATCCCTAAAGGAGTAATTCACAAAACCATTTACTTAAACGATGCGACGGACCGTTATCTTATAAACTTTTCAAAGCCTTATATCACGCCGTCCCTTGCAATTGACATTTACAATCTTTTTGCACTTAATATTTACAGACCGCCTAAAGAAATCATTCCCGTTATTACGGAAATATTTGAAAAAATAGCAACAGAACACAAAAACTTTGACTCCTATTCAAAGCTTTTAATATCGGGGTATATGACGGAGCTTTTTTCCACGATGCTCCGAAATCCTTCAATAGACAAACCTTACAGCCGTACTAATATCCCGATTGAAAATGTGACGCAGTACATTTCTGTAAATTACAGACAAAATTTAACTTTAGAGCAGATGGCGGATATGTCAAGCCTTTCCGTAAGCTATTTTTCAAGACTTTTTAAAAGCATAACGGGCTTCGGCTTTAAGGAATATCTTACGATTATACGCCTTAAGGAAGCACAGTCAAGGCTTATTCACACGGATAAATCAATTTGTAAGATAGCGTATGAATGCGGCTTTAACGACAGCAACTATTTCTCTTCGGTATTTAAGGATATCCACGGCGTGTCTCCCTTAAAATACCGTAAGCAAAACAGAATAAAAGCTGAAAAAAGAAAAAAATCCGCAAAAGCCACTGCAGAAGAATCCATAATTCAATAAAAAACAAAACAATAAAAGGGAACTGTAAATCATTTACGGTTCCCTTTTTAATTAACATAAAACTCTTATATGCAATCAAATGGCAGTATTTTTTCATACATCTTTGCCCACATTTTTTATATGAATAAATCTTGCTTTCCTGAAAGAATATGTGTCAAGAGGTCGGTCTTTCGAATCCGCCGTATGTGCCGAAACCAAAATTCCCGATGCGGAAGGCGGATAACTCACGCTCGTAATAACGGGAGTGTGAGAATAGTGACCGTCACCGTTAAAGTCCAGCTGAACGAGGTCTCCCTTTTTAACATCTTCTATCCCGCACTCTTCCCCTCTTGGTCCGAGTCCCTTGTTTTTAACAAGAAAATCATATAAAAACTCCACTCCCGTCCAGGAAGGAGAGCGGTCGTTAAGATTGTAATAATACCACGAAGGATAGTTCATAACTCCGCTTCCCGCCAAAAGACATTGGGAAGCAAAGTTAGTGCAATCTCCTCCCAGATTCTGAAAATCGTAATACCCGGGATTTCTTAAGTACGCCCACTCTTTCGCATATTCCGTTGCCTTTATTCTGTCGTAGGGAACCGATATTAACATTTTCACCTTCCTTTCTATAATTATAAAGTATGCATACATAAAAAAATGGTGAGAAAGCATTTGCTTTCTCACCGTTTTTTATTACTCAATTTCGGGAGTAGTTATTGTGATTGTTCTTGTATCTCCGTCCCATGCTACGTTATAGCCAAGGTTTTCGGAAATAAATCTTAAGGGAATAAAGGTTCTTCCGTCCTTTATAATGGGAGCTGTTCTGAAGGAATAACGAACTGTTCCCTTTATGTTTGAAACATAAACAAGAATGTTTCTTATCTGCATATCAATCGTAATACTTTCTTTTACGATTTTTATGCTCTGATTATCGCCGTTCCATTCTATGCTTGCGCCCATTGCTTCTAAAAGTCCTCTTAAGGGAATCATAGTGTTGCTGTTCTTTATGAAGGGAGCAACGTCAAGTGTTGTTTCATTTGCCACGCCGTTAATTTCAGACTTGATTACGGGATTGTCAATCTGGAGAACATATTTCTCGGATTTCGATTCATCAACCGCAATTTCCTTTGTCTGATAGAATTCGATTTCTGCAGCAGCGCAGTGTCCGTGATAGTCTGTGATTTCAAAATCGATATAACGGAATTCAAGGGGCTTTTCAAATCTTACATCCTTGCTTGTGAAGTCTATAACATCAAATATTTCATCTTCTAAAACAGGGAAATATTCCTGACCGTCAACACTTGCATACATATTAAACTTCTTCCAGTGACCTTTTATATCGTCACGTCTGGGATAATAGAAAAATCCTGCTACGGTGTAAACCTTTCCAAGGTCAACCTTGAGAAGCATTGTGCCGGTATCAGCGGGGTCTTTATGCCAGAAGGTACCGTAGTTACCGTCAAAAGCGTGAGAAGCGATATGACCAACCCAGACAGATTCACTTTCTGCACCGATAAGGTTATTATCAAGCTTGTACACTCTGTTATCCTTGGTATACTGCTCATAGTCGGAAAGTGCAACCTTTTCAAGCTCTCCGTTTTCAACCATAAGGTCAAACTCACCGATTACGGCATATTTATTCATACCGGAGGTTATTCTGAACATAACCTTCTTTACATCGATATTAGCTATGAAGTCAATATCCTTTGCGGCATCGTCATTTGTAAATTTACCTTCTGTAATTTTTACCCAGTTGTCGGAGTCGTCTGCTGTTGCATAAAGCTCATACTCAAGAACTCGTCCGGAGTTAGAACCCGATGACTGTCTGGGAGTGTAGCAGAAGCCTGCTACTGTTTCTACCACGGGAAGGGTATAAATTACATCATAAGGCATGGGAGGTCTTACGTTCTCTCCGTCAGCTCCTGCTGTGTAATATGAATGCCAGAAGGTACGAGGATCACCGTCTATTGACTTTTCGATGGTGTTTCCTGTGGGGAAGCTGTCCTTTGCATAAGCTGTCCAGCCGTTTTTGTCAACATATCTTTCGTCAACGGGAACTTCTCCTTCAACCTTATTACCTTCGCCGGAACCGCCTGTTACGGGAGCTTCGGGCTTTGTAGCTTCAGGTTCTTTCTTTTCTTCGGTTTTTGCAGCACCGGCAGCTAAGCTTTCTGCCTTTACGGAAGAAAGGGCAACCTTTGAAAGAGTAGAATCTTCTTTTATAAGGTCAAATTCTGCAACAACACCGCAGATTCCTACACAGTCAGTAATCTTGAAGAGTACCTTTTTAACGGGTATATTGTTTTTGAACTTAACTGTTTTAATGTCTTCTGTAGCTTCGAATTCGCCGTTTCCGATTAAAACGAAATTACTGCTTCCGTCAGAACCGTAAATTTCATACTTTGTAACTCTGCCTGTTGTAGAGTTACCTGTTCTGGGAGTGTATGAGAAACCGGAAATAACATATTCTCTGCCAAGGTCTAATGTAAGATCGTGAGGAGGAGGAGTTTTGTTTCCTGCAACACCATCCACTACCTCATAGAAAGTATGCCAGTAAGTACTTCTGTCTCCGTCAAGTACCCACTTTCCGTCCATTTTTCCCATGGCGCCGGAAACTTCCGCTGTCCAGGAGTTTTTGCCTTCAACAACTTCTGTGGTTACCTTCTTTTCTACAACACCGCTGAATTCAGAAAGTGCCTTTCTCTTTAATGACGAATCCTCAGAGAAAAGGTCAAACTCTGCTACAACGCCTGAAGTTGCAACAGTTTCTGTCATTTTGAACACAATAGTTTTAGCTTCAATATTACTGTCAAACTTAACTGCCTGTTCTTCCAGTTTCTTTTCAAACTCACCGGATGTAATAAGCCTCAATCCGGATGTTGCATCAGCTGCATAAAGTTCATACTTTGTTACAAAACCTGTGGTAGAACCTCCGGTTCTGGGAGTGTAGGAAAATCCTGAAATAACAGTTAAAGAAGGAAGTGTTATGGTAAGCTCGTGAGGAGCACCTGCCTTATTCGCAGCCGTACCGTCAACTACTTCATAAAATGAATGCCAGTAGCTTTCTGCTTTTCCGTCTATCGCATACTGTGCGCTGTTTCCGAACATACTGGAAACTTCAATTTTCCATCCTGATTTATCAAGCTTTGCACCCTCTGCACTTACAGAAAATGCACCGAGAGATAAAATGAGACAAATTACAAGTAATGATGATATTAACTTTTTCATATTTTATCCCTCCTTAGTTTAAGTGCGCCTTTGCGCCCTCTATCATTTCTGTTGTAAGACCTGTTCTGCTCATTGCATAAATTCCGTCGCCTGCATCATAAACAGTCCATCCGAGACAGTCGGAAAGATATGTATGAGGAACATAGGGAATTCCGTTAAATATCTTTACGGGGTTTGTAAGAGCCTTATAATAGCCGTTTATTCTTCCGTCAATTGAGCCAACCTCTGAATAAATCCAGTAATAGTCGCAGATTTCGGAATTTTCGTTAAGCTTATGGGTTGAGATGTGAAGAATCTTATCCTCTGCATCATATACCATCTTTGTTTCGCCGTTACCTAAAATATCTTCAAGTGCTTCTGCAGGATAGTACAATACGCCGTTATCCATAACAGGAACAAATCTTGTGTCGGGTTCGTAAACTCTCATCTTTCCGCCGTCGGCAATCATCTTGCCCTTACCTGCACCAATTAAAGCACCGTCATCAAATGCTGCTTTTTCTTCTGCAGTTAAAGCAACCTGGGCAACTTCTGTGTAAAGGAAGTTAAATCTTCCCATGGGAGCAACTGATCCGCCGTTGTAGAATTCAACGATGTCGCCCTTGCAGTCAACAGAGTCTGTCCACTTAAATTCAAGGTCAACCGTTCCTGTTTCGCCGATTAATGCCTTGGGAATTGCGATAACCAATGTATCGCCCGATACCTTATAGGAAACATTTCCGATATCTGTTACGGAATATGCCTTGTCGGCAAACTTTGATATTACGCCTGCGCCATTAAAGTTTACAACATAGTCATAGCCTTCAAAGCCTGTTGCATAGTTTCTGTCCGCATTGATGTAAAGATTCATCCAGTTTGCTGTGCCTTCTACAATGGGGCGTGTTGTCTTTGCCATAAAGTAGAAGTTATCGGCATCGCGTGCTACCTTTGCACGGGAGATGGAGTTATTTACAGTTGTTGTATAGTGATAACGCTTACCTGTCTCGTGATTGAAGAAACCTTCGCTGTCACGTTCAAAATCAGTATTATCATTGATAAATTCGGGTGCAACGTCTGCCCACTGTGATGCATCGCCCGCAAGATCAATGGTCTTTTCAGCGGATGCTAAAGGTGCGGGACGAACGCCCTGATACTTTCTTACAAAGTCGATAAGCTGGCAGTAAGAATCGTCCTTAAGCTCGCCTCTTGTAGGCTCAAAGTCACGGCTGCCTTCGTTGTCGTATGTGTCAACAAAGGAGTTTTCAACGCCGGAATAAAGCATCTGTCTACCTGCTGTCCATTCGTTCCATCCGTCTACAAATACGAATGCAGGATCTACATCAAGAACACGGCTTGCCTGCTCTAAGAAGAAGTAGTTTTCTCTGTATGTTCCCTCTCTCCAGTCTTCACCGAATGCCTGAGTGTAGCTTCTTCCTGTTGTGTAAGGATCGGAGAATACGCCAACAGTACCGGGGCCCCATACATAGGACTGGTTTCTCGCAAGACCAAGTGCCACGAACTGAACTCTGCCATTTTCATCCTGACCGTAACGTACCTGAGGATATGTATCAAGCCAAGCAAGATTATTTCCCTGCACGATATCGTTACCGCCGTTTCCGCTGCTTGTTCTGTAAAGGCTGAAGAAATCAAAGGCTTCCTTTGTTATATCTCTGTCAATGCTGTCCTCGGGATATTCATATCTTGTAGCAAGAGTCCAGTCTGTGATAATCATGGGCTTGCCGTCACGATAGTACCAGAGATCGGAATATCTTCCCTCTCGGAAAAATTCCTGATATATGTATTTAAGAGCCTGTGTACGGTCTGTCTTCCAGGATGTAATCCAGGATATGCCGGGAGCATCAACGCCGGATGCTCTTGCATCACGCCATGCTTCAAAGTGAACCTTTGAACCTGCATACCATACATTAGCCTGGTTTGTTCCGTCATAGAAAATTACGTCAACGTCCGCATTTGCAAGAAGTATTGCCTGCTTACGGTATACCCAGTAGTCAACATTATCATAGTATCCGAAGATAGGCTCGTTCCAGTAATATTTTCCTTTGGTATCCCAAGCCGGATGGTCATAATCTGCGTAAGCTTCAGGGAATTCGGCATTTATCTTCCAGGGAATTCTTGCATTTAATTCCTGTCTCGGGAACCAGTTCCAGTAGAAGATACCGATTTCTCTTTCACCTTCTTTAACAGCGCCAACCTCTTCATAGTCGGCAACTGCTCTTCCCATTCCGTCAACAGCTACCCATGTGTCGTGGTAGTTGTCGACTATGACAGAATCAGGAACGGGAACATATTTTTCATTTCCCGAAGGCTCTTTTGAAAGAATAACCTTTGTTACCTTTGTATAACCTTCTACGCCTACACCTGAAAACTGTCCTACAAAATACAAGTTCTGCACGCCTGTAACAGGTGTTTCAATGTCGGCAGTAAAGCTTGTCTTTGTTTCATCGTCCATTCTTACATAGGCAATTAATGTTCCGCCGTTATCGGGGCTTCCCACTCTCACCTGAAGAATTTCGTTGTTACGACCTGTATAGGGGCAAGCACCTTCAATTGTTATGGATTTTATGCCCGTAAGGTCAACTCCTTCAAAACCAAAGCGGCTTCCCACCTTGATTTTGGTAATTGCATCCTCTGTCATCTTTACGCCTGTCTGATAATCAACATCAGAGGGAAGTAATACGATGTCAGCAGATGCCGATACTGTTATGAACATGGACATAATCATAGCAAGTACCGTAAGCAAGATACATACTTTTTTCATTAAATAGTTCCTCCTTTTAATATTAGCATTTTATTATACCATATCTTTTTTTTAAAAGCTATACTTTTTTAGATTTTTAAAATATTTTTTTGTGATTTCAGGCAAGAAAAGAGGCTGTAAAATTATTTACAGCCTCTTTTTTCTCACTCTTCTTCCGGAGTGGTTATTGTAATTGTTCTCGTTTCTCCGTCCCATGCTACATTATAGCCAAGGTTTTCAGAAATAAATCTTAAGGGAATAAAGGTTCTCGAATCCTTTATTATGGGCGATGTTCTGAAGGCATACCTGACTGTGTTCTTTCCCTTTGTTACATAAACCTGCCTTCTTTTTATCTGCATATCTATGGTGATAAGTCCTTTTTTAACCGTTATGGACTGATTTTCGCCGTTCCACTCTATGCTTGCGCCCATTTCCTCCAAAAGTCCTCTTAAAGGAATCATTGTATTACTGTTTTTGATAAAGGGAGATACATCAAGTGTTGTTTCCTTCGTTACGCCGTTTATCTCCGACTTTATAACGGGATTGTCTATCCGGAGTACATACTTTTCTGTAGCCTTTTCTTCCTTTGCAATGCCGGATGTCTGATAAAAGCCTATTTCAGCCGCAGCACAGTGCCCGTGATATTCGTCTATCTCAAATTCAATATAGCGCATCTTGACGGGCTCTGTAAATCTTACATCCTTACTTGTATAGTCTATTGTGTCAAAGGTTGCACCGGAAAGTACAGCTATATATTCATTATCATCGGTACTTGCATACATATTGAACTTTTTCCAGTGTCCCTTTACATCGTCACGTCTGGGATAGTAGGTAAAACCTGCCACTTCATATTCTCTTCCGAGGTCAACCTTTAAAAGCATCATACCCTTATCATCGGGATCCTTATGCCAGAAGCTTTCAAGTCTTCCGTCAAAGGCGTCCATTGCAGGGCGGCCTGTCCATTCGGAGCTGGCTTCTGCCACTATACCGTCAACATCAATATAATTTACTGCATTATCTTCGCTGTATGCTCCATAGTCGGAAAGAGAAACCGTATCAACCCCTTCCCTCTTTACCATAAGGTCAAACTCACCTATTACAGCATAGCCGTTAAGTCCTGCCGTAACTCTGAACATAATCTTTTTAACATCAACGTTGCATACAAAGTGAACATCCTTTGTGCCGCCATCGTTTGGAAATTTGCCTTCTGCAAGCTTTATCCAGTTTTCGGAATCATCGGCAGATGCATATAATTCATAGCCGAGAACTCTTCCCGATGTTGAGCCTGACGACTGTCTGGGAAGGTAGCAAAAGCCTGAAACCGTTGTAAGTGAAGGAAGAGTATAAATAACATCATAGGGCATCGACGCCTTCTGATTTACTCCGTCCACCGCCTTGAAATATGAGTGCCAGTAGGTATCCGGGTTGCCGTCGATAGACTTTTCAACAGTCTCTCCTCCTGATGGGAAGCTGTGTTCTGCATAGGCTGTCCAGCCGTTTTTATCCACATATCTGGGATCAACGGGAACCTCGCCCTCAACCTTCTTTGCGCCGTTAGTTGTTGCCGCAGGCTTTTCTTCCTTGGGCTTTTCTTCTGTTTTAGGTGCTTCGGTTATAAAGCTTTCGGCTGTAACGGAAGAAAGTGCCACCTTGGGAAGTGATGCATCTTCCTTAACAAGGTCAAATTCTGCAACAACGCCGCATCCGCCTACAACCCCAAGTATCTTATATTTAATCTTATTAACCGGAATATTATTTTTAAGCTTTACGGTTTTTGCATCTTCGCTGTTGGGAAATTCGCCCGAGCCGATTAAAACATAGTTATCGCTTCCGTCAGAACCGTAAATTTCATATTTTGTAACACGGCCTGTGGTAGATTCGCCTGTTCTCGGAACATAGGAAAAGCCCGAGATAACATGTTCACCGCCAAGGTCTATCGTAAGGTCATAAGGAGGAGGAGTTTTGTTGCCTGCCTTACCCTCCACAACTTCATAGAAGGTGTGCCAGTAGGTATCCCTTGTTCCGTCAATAGCTTTTGCAGCTGTATAGTTTGCAAACACGCTGGAAGCTTCCGCCTTCCAGGATGCTTTGTCTTCGTAGAAGGACTCATCCTTCGCTGATTCTTCCTTTTTTACTTCTGTCTTATTTACATTTGAGCTAATCGTAATGCTGCTTATTTCCGAAAGCGCTTTTTTACTTAAGGATGAATCCTCGGCAAAAAGGTCAAGCTCTGCAACAACGCCCGAAACCGCAACTGTTTCTGTCATCTTGAATAAAACAGACTTAACTTCCACGTTGTATTGGAACTTTATAACCTTTTCCGTTTCATCGTTTGCGAATTCGCCGGATGCGATTAAAGTCATATTATCCGACAAATCCGCTCCGTAAAACTCATACTTCAAAACTCTTCCCGTGGAGGATTCTCCTGTTCTCGGAACATAGGAAAAACCGGAAATAACCGTGCTTTCGGGAAGTGTTATTTTAAGCTCGTGAGGGGACGCCGCTTTATTTACTATTGTAGTTCCCTCTGCACTGAAATAAGAGTGCCAGTAGCTTTTTACATTTCCGTCTATTGCCTTTTGTGCAGAATTCTGGTGTTCGCTTGATGCCTCAACAGTCCACCCCGTTTTATCAAGCTTTACATCCTCTGCACTTACAGAAAATGCACCGAGGGATAAAACAAGACTTGTCGCAAGTAATAATGATATTAACTTTTTCATATTTTACCCCCTCCTTATCCTAAATGCGCCTTTGCGCCCTGAATAATTTCATTTGTAAGTCCCGTTTTGCTCATTGCAAAAATTCCGTCGCCTGCATCATAAACAGTCCATCCCAAACAATCGGAAAGATATGTATGAGGAACATAAGGAATTCCGTTTATCATTTTCACAGGATTTGTAAGAGTCTTATGATAGCCGTTTATTCTTGCATCAAGGGAGTCAATTCCTGAATAAATCCAGTATTCGTCGCAAATTTCATCGTTTTCATCTAAACCGTGGGTTGAAACGTGAAGAAGGTTATCCTCAACTTCAAATTCAACCTTTGTTTCACCATAGCCTAAGATGTCGTTAAGTGCACGTGCAGGATAATATAATACGCCGTTTTCCATTACGGGAACGCATCTTGTATCAGGCTCATAAACCTTCATCTTGCCGCCGTCAGCAATCATCTTACCCTTTTCTGCACCAATTAAAGCACCGTCATCAAATGCTGCTTTTTCTTCAGCAGTTAAAGCAACCTGGGGAATTTCTGTGTAAAGGAAATTAAATCTTCCCATAGGAGCAACGCTTCCGCCGTTGTAAAATTCAACAATGTCGCCCTTGCAGTCAACAGAGTCTGTCCACTTAAATTCAAGGTCAGCCTTATCTGTTTCACCGATTAATGCCTTGGGAATTGCGATAACTAATGTATCACCTGTAACCTTATAGGAAACAGTTCCGATATCTGTTACGGAATATGCCTTATCGGCAAACTTTGAAATTACGCCTGCGCCGGAAAAGTTTACAACATAGTCATAGCCTTCAAAGCCTGTTCCGTAGTTTCTGTCCGCATTGATGTAAAGATTCATCCAGTTTTCCGTGCCGATTGCGATGGGACGGGTTGTTTTTGCCATAAAGTAGAAGTTTTCCGAATCTCTTGCAACCTTTGCACGGGAAATGGCGTTATTAACCTTTGTTGTATAGTGATAATGCTTTCCTGTTTCAGGATTTACATAACCTTCGCTGTCACGCTCAAAGTCGGTGTCGTCGTTGATAAATTCGGGTGCAACGTCGTTCCACTGAGCGATATCGCCGTTTATATCAATGGTCTTTTCAGCGGAAGCAACGGGTGCAGGACGAACACCCTGATACTTTCTTACAAAGTCAACAAACTGGCAGTAAGAATCGTCCTTGAGTTCTCCTCTTGTGGGCTCCATATCACGGCTTCCTTCATTGTCATAGGTATCAACAAAGCAATTTGTTACGCCGGAGTAGGTGTGCTGTCTGCCTGCAATCCATTCGTTCCATCCGTCAACGAATACGAAAGCGGGATCCACATCAAGAACTCTCGATGCCTGCTCCATAAAGAAGTAGTTTTCTCTGTATGTACCCTCTCTCCAGTCTTCACCGAATGCAACGGTGTAGCTTCTTCCCATTGTGTAAGGATCGGAGAATACGCCAACTGTACCGGGGCCCCATACATAGGACTCATTTTTAGCATAGCCCAATGCCACAAACTGAACTCGGCCATTTTTATCCTGACCGTATAAGCTCTGGGGATAAACGTCAAGCCACATAAGCTGATCGTTTGGACCGATTTTATCTTCAATACGGCTTGCTGTACTATACATAGTAAAGAAATTGAAAGCTTCTCTTGTTATTTCTTTGTCAATGCTGTCCTCGGGATATTCAAGATTATTCATAAGGTTTCTGTCAGTAATAATCATTGGCTTACCGTCACGGTAATACCAGAGGTCAGAATATCTTCCCTCGCGGAAAAATTCCTGATATATGTATTTAACTGCCAAGGTACGGTCTGTCTTCCAGGAAGTAATCCAGGAGATAGCAGGAGCATCAACACCTGATGCTCTTGCATCACGCCATGCTTCAAAATGAGCCTTTGTTCCTGCATACCATACGTTAGCCGTGTTTGTTCCGTCATAGAAAATTACGTCAACGTCCGCATTGGCAAGTAAAATTGCCTGCTTACGGTATACCCAGTAATCCACATTGTTATAGTAGCCGAAAATGGGTTCGTTCCAGTAATAACGTCCCTTCAAGTCCCATGCAGGATGCTCATAATCAGCATAAGCTTCGGGAAATTCGGCATTTATCTTCCAGGGAATTCTTGCATTAGTGCTGCCTTGCGCGTGCCAGTTCCAGTAAAACATACCGATTTCGGTTTCTTCTGAACGAAGGTCGCCAACCTCTTCATAATCGGCAACAGCTCTGCCCATACCGTCAACCGCCACCCATGTATCGTGGTAGTTGTCAATTATGGCAGAATCGGGAACGGGAACATATTTTTCATTTCCCGAAGGTTCTTTTGAAAGAATAACCTTTGTAACTTTCGTATAGTATAAGCCTGAGCCTACGCTTGCAAACTGCCCTACAAAATATAAATTCTGCAC
>JAZRHF010000047.1:0-4987 GCA_045644565.1 Clostridia bacterium
AAAAAAAGCCCAGACCGCAAAAAGGCGAATAAATTAATAAATCCGGAAATTTTGCAAACAGCAATGCAAGAATTAGTGTTGAAAAATCGTAGACTATACGATTTTTCTTCATTGTAAGCCTTTTTGCTATGAACAAACTTCCCCACTCGACGTATCTCTATACGTCTTCGGGCACTGCCCTGCGGGCTCAGTTTGTCTATTCTGAATCTTTTTCCCTATATCCTAAAAAAAAATGGGCTGTAAATAATTTTACAGCCCCTTTTTTAATTACTGATTCTTTGCAAGAAAGTTTTTGATTCTTTCTGCAGGATCTAAAAGTTCGCTCAAGGACTTATCGTAGTTTACGGTGTCGATAATGTAGGAGATGTATTTTGACATATCAACTTCGCCGAACCAAGGTCTCTTTTTAAGTTCTTCTGTTCTGTAAACCATATTGGTGGAGAAAATCTTTGTGATAAGACCTTCTTCGTACGCCTTATCAAAGTTTTCAAGACCGTTTGTGAAAAGACCGAATGAAACGAATACGAAAATTCTTCCTGCTTTTCTTTCCTTAAGACGCTTTGCAACGTCAATTACGGAGTCACCTGAGGAGATCATATCGTCGATAATGATGATATCCTTACCTTCAACGCTGTTACCAAGGTACTCGTGAGCTTCGATGGGGTTTCTTCCGTCAACGATGATAGTATAATTTCTCTTCTTATAGAACATACCGAGCTCAAGTCCGAGTACTGTTGATGTGAAAATACAACGAGCCATACCGCCTTCGTCGGGAGAAACGATAACCATCTTTTCCTTATCAAATTCAATGTCGGGGCAAGCTTTCTTGAGCGCCTTTATCATCTGATAAGATGTCTTTATATCTTCAAATCCGTTGTAGGGAATTGCATTCTGAACTCTTGCATCGTGAGCATCAAAAGTAAATACGTTTGATACGCCCATATGAATAAGCTCCTGAAGCATAATTGCGCAGTCAAGTGATTCTCTTCCGCTTCTCTTATGCTGTCTGCCTTCGTATAACATAGGCATAATTACGTTTATTCTTCTTGCTTTACCTCCAAGGCTTCCGATTATTCTCTTAAGGTCTGCAAAATGGTCGTCGTGACTCATGGGAACTTCACGGCCGTACATTTTATATGTTACTCCGTAATTGAACATATCAGCTAAAATAAAGATGTCATAACCTCTTACAGAGTGATTGATTAAAGCCTTTGCTTCACCTGTTCCGAATCTAGGGCAGCTGTGATTAAGTATGTAAGTTTCGGGAGAATCCTTTCTCCATTCCTTAAGATACTTATCAATTTTTTCCGCCATTTCCTCGCAACCGCGCATTGCTATAATTCCGAGTTCGCCAAGCATACGTCTTTCCATTTGTCTTCTCCTCCTACAAAAAAGATAATTTTTCTACAGTTACTTTCATATTATAGCAAATTAAAACGGAAAGTGCAAGATGTATTTTCAGTATATTTAAAGAAATTTCTGCAAATAATTAATGCATATTTACAAAAAAACATTTTCTTTTTGAAAGGAAGATCTTTTTGAACGAAATAAGAACCGACCTTGCCTTTGAATCAAGGAATTTTTATCTTAAGCGAAATAACTTAAAAGAGCTTTCGGGTGTCAACATACAAACCATAGAAACTAACATCTACACCCAGACCTCCGTTTCCATAAAAACAAAAGAGGCCTCCGAAAAAATCGGAAAGCCTTTAGGTAACTATATAACCATTAAATCGGAATATATGGAATCGGGACTTTACACAGAGGAATTAAGTGCAGCCTTTTCGCGAGAACTAAAAAAACTATTTCCGAAGGGAATGACTAACCCTTCTGTTTTCATAGCAGGGCTTGGAAACAGTGCCGTTACCCCGGATGCTTTAGGACCTTCTGTAGTTTCTTCATTAATTGTAACAAGGCATCTTCCGGAAAAGTCCGCAAAGGAGCTTTCTTTATCTTCCCTTTCCGCTCTTTCTCCCGGAGTTTTGGGAATCACCGGAATTGAAACCGCTGAAATAATAGCCTCGGTTACCGAAAAAACAAAGCCCGACTTAATAATTGCAATAGATGCTCTTGCTTCGGGAAGCTCCTCTCATGTAGGCTGTACCATTCAGCTTTCGGATACGGGAATAAATCCCGGAAGCGGCGTTAACAACAGAAGGAGCGCTCTTAACAAAAGCACTCTTAATATCCCTGTTATTTCTGTGGGAGTTCCCACGGTTTCCGATATATCCTCTGTTCTGACAGAAGCCTTTGACGATTTTCTGTCAGACAGCGACTTTGCTTTTTCTTTCGATGAAAAGAAAGAAATTCTTAAAAACTTTCTTCTTTCAAATTCCGACAACCTCATGGTTACTCCCAAGAACATAGATGCGATTATTTCCCGTGCATCTTTAATTTTATCCAGAGGTATCAATTTAGCCGTTCACAAGAATCTTGACTACGCAACCATTTCAGATTATACTTCATAAAAATATGAAGAGATTCCCGCTTCAGCCAAGGCTATAAAAATCGCCGCAACAACAGCTATAGCTGTCACCCCTAAAAATGCTTTGTTTTTCCTTAACTTATAATCATAGTTTCTTCTGTTTACAAAACATTCAAATGATTTGTTAACCGAATAAGCGGTGTAATAAACGGAAAAAAGCGTAAAAAGAAAGTTATGCAGAAAAAGTCCTGCGGTAACCATAAAATACCCTCTTGTCCCCATTGCCGATACAATCAGACCTGCCGTAAAGCCGTAGGTATAGCCCTTTGCAAAAATAGCAGAAAGGGAAACGGGAACAAAAAATACATTCAGTCCTCCAGAAGCGAAAAGAAATGTCCACAAAAGTTTAATCGTAACAGATTTTCCCAAGACCTTTATGAAATCCCCCGAAAATAGTCCCGTTTCCTCTATAACAGCAGCCGAATCAGGATTGTTTTTTGCCAAAACAACACCTATAAGCATCCCTGTCATACAAACAAACGAAACAATTATAACCATAATCGGATTTAGCAGTGTATTTTTTCTTTTCATAGCTTACATTCCCTTTGTAAAAAATAAAACCTTTCGCTAAAATATATGCGAAAGGTTTTATTTTTATTCTTCAATTTTTATCTGCTCGTCGCTTTCTCCGGGATACTTAATCCCAAAATGTTCGTATGCAAGACGGGTAACCACTCTTCCCCTGGGAGTTCGGTTCAGGAAACCGAGCTGAAGCAAATAGGGTTCATATACATCTTCTATGGTATTGGCATCCTCGGAAATTGTTGCCGCCAAGGTATCAAGACCAACGGGACCGCCGTTGAATATATCAATAATAGTTGTAACCATTCTTTTATCTACGGCATCAAGTCCGATTTTGTCTATTTCAAGTCTGCCAAGGGCAACATCCGCAATTTCCGATGTTATATCACCGTTACCCTTAACCTGAGCAAAATCTCGAACTCTCTTTAAGAGCCTGTTTGCGATTCTGGGCGTTCCTCTTGAGCGGGAAGCTATTTCTCTTGCCCCATCCTCGGAAATCTTTATATTAAGAATTTCCGCAGAACGCATAACGATTTTCTTAAGTTCTTCCGTTGTATAAAGCTCCAATCTTAACTGAACTCCAAATCTGTCTCTCAAAGGCGATGCAAGCATACCTGCTTTTGTGGTTGCACCAATCAAGGTAAAGGCAGGAAGATCAAGTCTTATGGACCTTGCAGAGGGACCTTTTCCTATTATAATATCAATGGCATAGTCCTCCATTGCGGGATAAAGCACTTCTTCAACGCTTTTTGAAAGACGATGAATTTCGTCTATAAACAAAACATCGTGCTCAGAAAGATTTGTAAGTATTGCCGCCAGGTCACCGGGCTTTTCAATAGCGGGACCTGATGTGATTCTCATATTAACCCCAAGCTCGTTTGATATAATTCCTGCCAGGGTAGTTTTACCAAGCCCGGGAGGACCATACAAAAGCACATGGTCAAGTGCTTCCCTTCTCATTCTTGCCGCCTCAATATAAACAGAAAGGTTTTCTCTTGCCTTTTCCTGACCCACATATTCATCTAAACTTCTTGGACGAAGACCGTATTCAACATCTCTGTCGTTTTCCGTAAGCTCACTTGTAACAAGTCTTTCTTCAAAGTCCATAAAAATTCCCCTTTCCGTTAAAATTTCATAAGGGCAGTAAGAGCCGCCTTAACAGTATCCTCTACAGTATCCTTGCTTCCTGCTTTCTTTATTGCACTCTGAGCCTCGGAAGCCGAATATCCCAGAGCCACAAGAGCACTTACCGCTTCTTTATCAACGGCAGTATTGGCAGGTATTTCTTCACCAACAATTCCGCTTGTTAATGTTTCGTCTGAAATTTTATCCTTAAGTTCAAGAATAATTCTCTGTGCGGTTTTTGCACCGATTCCCTGAGCTGTGGCAATTTTCTTACTGTCAGATAAAACTATCGCCGTTCCAAGCTCTCCCGCAGTAAAAGCCGAAAGAAGATTTATTGCCGCCTTGGGACCCACTCCGCTTACGGTTATAAGCTTATTGAACATAAGTAAATCTTCTTTACTTATAAATCCGAAAAGATCCATTGCATCTTCTCTTACGGCAAAATATGTATTTAAGAAAACTTCTTCTCCTGTTTTAAGTTTTTCCATGTCCCTTATAGGAATCTGTACCTTAAATCCTATTCCGGATACATCAATTGTTACAGAAGCTTCATCCTTCGAAAACAAGGTTCCCCGTACAAAAGAAATCATATTTTTATCTCCTTATTTATACTTATCCAAAAGTGAATTAAACCCGTGAGAATGGGCGTGACATATTGCAATCGCCAAAGCATCCGCCACGTCATCGGGCTTTGGAACTGCCCTTAAATTAAGAAAGGACTTAACCATTTGCTGAACCTGGTTTTTATCCGCCCTTCCGTAGCCTGTTATCGCCTGCTTTATCTGAAGAGGTGTATATGAAAAAATAGGGATATTGCGGTTTGCCGCCGCAAGTAAAGTCGGAGGCCAAGCGGTC
>JAZRHF010000048.1:0-21499 GCA_045644565.1 Clostridia bacterium
TCATTGATGAATTGAAAAGATATATTGATTATTACAACAACGAAAGAATTTCTTTGAAACTAAAAGGAATGAGTCCGGTACAATACCGAACTCATTCGCAAGTTAATATTTAATTTTGTCTAAACTTTGGGGTTCACTTCACCGTTGGCGGTGATTTTTTTATTAAAGATTTCTGAAATCCTTTAATCTGTGGAATGTAGAATAGTTTGCATTGTGATAGTCGTTTGCACCGTTTATGGATGTTCTTGAAAGATAAATAAGGTCATCACCGTCAAAGTCGAAATCCACATACTGGAATCCCACTTTCGTTGCATCATCGTGGCGATAGTCAATCAAGTCGGTAACCTTCTCCCAGTTATCAAGGTCGCTTGACGATAAAAGCACCAGATAGTTTCTTGCAGTAAGCTTTGTCTCATCAAATATATAGCTTGCAAGAGTATAATATTTCCCGCTCACCTTATCTCTCTTGATAATAAACTTTGAACGGTTTCCGGGGAATTTTATTACTCTGTCAAATGACACAGGCGCTTCGGGGTCCTCCTCATTTACTTTATAACGCATAATGAGTCCCGACTTAGGCTCTGACGTTTCCATAAGCTCATAGCGCATAATTTCTGCAAGCTTGCCTTCGGGAGTTTCTACGATGCATCCTTCCAAAACTCCACCGTTTACGCCCTTTGCAACGCCTTCCCAGTCGTCATTATAGGGGCAGGGCTCTGTTATAGACCAGTTTTCCGCAACCAGTAAATCGTCGTCGACCTTGCAGCTTATAATCATAGGAGAATGACGATAAGGAAGGAATGACCATGCACCCCAGTCGCAGGTAAGATAAATTCTGCCGTTGTGAATAAGCGTTGTCATAGGACATTTCTGCGTTCCTGCTCCGGTGGGGTCAGATGAACCTCGTAAAAGTACAGTAGGCGTTCCCCATGTCTTTCCGCCATCCTCTGACCTTCCGATTAATAAATCACCGTACTCGGTGGAAGATGCCATCATATAGACATAGCCATTATGATAGAAAAGCTCTCCCCAATAGCAGGGCATAAGCTCGGAATAGTGATACCAGGTTTCGCCCCTGTCATCCGAACGGAAAATAAGGGTGAAATTCTGGGGCTGTCCCGGTGCAAAAAGGTCCATAGATGCAAGATAATAGCCATCGGGATGAACCAGTAAGGATGGAGAGCAAAGATAACGTCCCGAAAAGCTGTATGCTCTGTCATCGGGATGAAGATAGTTTACAACCGTGCCAATGCTTTTTCCGCATCTTGCAAGGCGGATTCTGCTCATATCATCGCCGCTTGTTACATAAAATTCATAGTCGGTATCCGTCTTAAGTCCTTCTATGATAAAAAAGGTTTCCTTTGTTTCCCCTGCTTTTAAAAACTCCTCCGTACCACGCTCTCTGTAATAAACGGTATAAGGTGCCGATACAGAAAACCACTCAAAACGAATGGAATTTTCATAGGGAACAACCCTTGAAACATAGGGTGTTCCTGTTTCAAACAAAAACGGTTTATAAGGAGAATAGTTCCACTTGTTAATACCTTTCATAAAATCACCTCAAATTAAAGTTGTTCAATAAATAATTTACAAAGTTCTCTCATCTGTCCAACGCAGTCCTTAACATAGTCCGTAAGCTCTTCCGTCTTTCTGTTTCTCGCAATGGGATTTGTGTCAAGTCCCTCCAGGCACATATGATATTTAGCAGTTAAGGGATAAGGAAGTCCCTGCTCGGTAAATCCAACGGTACCAAGTAATGTCTGGATTTTTTCAGCCTTTTCGCTGTATTTTTCATAGTTTTCGCAAAGCCATGCGTAAAGCTCCGGGTGGAAGTTTGCCATAATTCCGCAATAGCCTGCACCGCCGTCCTTAAGGCTCTGTAAAAGCGTCTGACAGTTTGCATTCAAGAGATTGAATTTAGTGCCTTTTATTATATCAAGTCTTTCCTTAATCATTTTTGCATCACAGCAGGTGTCCTTCATATAATAGAATCTTCCTGTTTCAATACACCACTTAAGAATTTTAGGTGTTACAAGTCTTTTATAAGGAAGAGGACATTCATAAAGTCCTAAATTTGCATCTTCGGGAAGCAATGCCAAAAGCTTTTTCGCATTTTCAATCCACACATCGTCACCTTCGTTATTAATATCAAGGCGGTTTGTAATTAAAATAAGGGCATCTGTTCCGCTTTCATAAACTTTTTTAAGCTCATCTGCCTGATCTTCGATAGAATCTGCCACGTGACCCGAGGATACTACCGTAAACTCTTTTCCGCTTTTTTTCTTAAGCTCCTGAGCTTTATTGTAAACTCTTCTGTTAAGCTCAACCCTCTCTTCCACGGAAAGATATACTATTTCGCTTGACTGGCAAATTGCAAATATTCCCGCACAGCCCTTATTAAAGTACCATTCAACATATTTTTCCGCCATATCATAGTCAATACTGCCATCAGTCTTGTAAGGCGTTATCATTGTGGGGTATGCCCCAAATCTGTACTCCATAATAATCCTCCTTAATATTTATAAATTTATAATACTACATATTTTCCTTTTTTCAATATTAAAAAAGGACATTTTTTTATGAAAATCAGACATAAATTATATTGACTTGAACGAACTTTTGTTGTAAAATGTTATTAATTGTAAAAAGGAGGCAAATTATGTCTTCAGCAAACTACCCGAAAGAATTGAAACAAAGACTCAACAGAATGTATATCCCCGATATAACCGACCCTTATCACATAAAGATTCACTGGATAAGGTCCGTTATTCCGAAGGAAGCATCCGTCTTTATCAGCAATGAAACTCATATCCACACATTTTTCGAGCTGCATATTATGGCGGACGGTTTTTTTGAATATGCATTTCCCAAAGGAAAAAGGCTAACTCTTTCAAAAGACCATGCTCTTTTAATTCCTCCGAAGGAATCTCATACCGTTGAATCTTTCCTTGATACTGCAAATAAAATAACAATAAGCTTTTCGCCCGATAAGGATTCTCCGCTTTATAATGCATTGATAAAGCACGGAATAACAAGCCTTCCGGTGGATGAAAAGGTGTATTTACTTCTTTCTGACATTATGGAAGAATGCAGGATAAATACAACAGTTTCGCCATATGTGATAAGAAACAAAATTTTCGAGATTCTTATCTGTTTTGCGAGACGGACAGATCTTCCACGGGCAATTCCGAAAAACGAATCGGTAATTGAGGACAGACGTGTTACTCTTGCTAAACTTTATATAAAAGATAACAATCACAGAGGTATCACATTGTCCGAGGTTGCCTCTCATTGCGGAGTTTCGGCAAAGCAGATGGACAGAATTTTCCTGTCTTGTCAGGGCTGTCACCTTTCAGAATATATAAAACATGTAAGGCTTTCCGAAGCTGAAAAGCTCCTGATTGAAACCAAAATACCAATAAAGGAAATAAGTGAAAAGCTGGGCTTTTCAAATGTATATAATTTCACCAGCTTTTTCACTAAAAAGGCAGGCATATCACCTGCCGCATACAGGAATACCTATATTGCAAAGGAGAATGAAAATGCCGATATACCACATACTTTATAACCCCATTGCCGGAAACGGAACGGGTATTAAAAAGGCAGAAACCCTTAAAGAAATTTTAACCGACGGTGATTTATCTTTTCACGACATTACAAAGCTTGACATACGTGAATTTATTTCCGCCGCAAACAACGAAGATAAAATTGTAATATCCGGCGGTGACGGAACCTTAAGCAGATTTGTAAATACAATTTACGATAATCTTCCCGACATGGAAATTTACTATCATGCCGCAGGAAGCGGAAACGACTTTGCAAATGACATCGGTTTAAAAAATCACTCCATAACACTTCTTAACCCCTATTTGAAGCGCCTCCCCGTGGCTTATGTAAAGGGTAAAAAATACAGATTCATAAACGGCGTAGGCTACGGAATTGACGGCTATTGCTGTGATGAAGGAGAAAAGTTAAGAGAAAAGGGCAAAAACATAAATTACACCACTATTGCAATTAAAGGTGTTTTATTCTTCTACAAAACAACAAACGCAACCATAACCGTTGACGGAGTTTCAAAGGAATATAAAAACGTGTGGATGATTCCCACCATGTTCGGTCGCTACTACGGCGGTGGTATGATGGCATGTCCTCTCCAGAGCAGAGAAAACGAAGACGGAAGCGTTTCCGCCATGGTTGTTCACACAAAGAGCAAATTCAGATTGCTTACTGTTTTCCCCAGAATATTCGGCGGCACTCACATTAAGGTAAAAAGCGTAGTAGAAAACTTCAAGGGGCACGAAATAACTGTTTCCTTTGACAAGCCTACCGCCCTTCAGATTGACGGCGAAACAATAAGAGATGTCCTTACCTATACGGTAAAGACTGAAAAGGCATTAAATGACTCTAAGGAGGAATCTAAATGTTTGGCAGAATAAACGCACTTGAATACGGATTTGTAAATGACGGCATAACCAAAAATGACGAGGTTATGGCACGTTATATCGATAACGACTATAATACTCCCATTTTCTTCCCCTCGGGAACCTATGTTTTTGATAAAGGCTTCAATTTCCCCGACCATTGCTATATGGAGCTTGAAGCAAATGCTGAGCTTAAGCTTGACGGTGATGAGATTCAGGAATATTTCATCACACTTCGTCGCGGCAGAACAGGCGGAGGTTATACATTTAATTCATTCATCCGCGGAGGATTCATCAATGCCAACAATAAAGCGAAAAACGGATTAGGTGTATATAAGACAAGACATTGCGTTTTCGAAAACTTTATTCTTAAAAATGTTCTTGAAAAGGGAATTGTTACCCGTATTGAAAAATTCCCCGATGGTCATGCCTTTTTCAGAAACATTTTGGTTGAAAATGATTTCGGAATCAAAGGCACCGTCGGTATTTACGACAATGCCTTTGATACTCACTTTGAAGAGGTTGAGGTTGTTAACTTCGAAACCGCTTTCTATACCATCTGCGGAAGATTCTGCCGTTGCTCTGCATGGCTTCGTGATAACTCCATTGTGGAAAATTCCACCTATGCCGTAATCGACGGCTATGACATAATTTTTGAGTCTCCTGCTGTTGATACCTACCGTTACGGCTTTAAGATTCATACACCCGGCTACAGCGTTGGAATTTCAAATATGCTGTGGATAACAAACGGCGGAGTTTACACAAAGGAATTAAGGGATAAATTCCATGCAACCATTTTCAATGCAGACAGCGACAACTGCGTATACCAGGTTTGCGGACTTAAAATAAACCACGAGGAGAACTTAAGCTTTTCAAACATTCCTCTTCCCTCATCCACTTTCCTTAACGTAAGATATCCCAAAACCTTTAACCCTTACGAAGAATATAAATTATTCCGTGACGATTCCGAAGCTTTGAGAAAGCTCTCTCTTGAAGAAAATAAATAATAAAAAAAGACATTCATTTCGAAAGAAATGAATGTCTTTTCATTTTACTTTATTAAGCTTTCTCCGTTCATTTCGGCAGGCTTTTCAAGATTCATTATTTCAAGCATTGTAGGTGCGATATCACAAAGCTTTCCGCCTTCACGAAGGGCAACTTCCTTGCCTACTACGATGAAGGGTACGGGATTTGTTGTATGAGCTGTAAATACTTCCTTGGACTCGGGATCAACCATCTGATCAGCATTTCCGTGGTCAGCTGTAATCATGGCAATACCGCCTTTAGCAAGGATAGCATCAACAACCTTTCCAACACATTCGTCAACTGTTTCAACAGCTTCTTTAGCCGCATCAAACACGCCTGTGTGACCCACCATATCGCAGTTTGCGAAGTTAAGAACCATAACATCATACTTACCTGACTTGATTCTTTCAACAACCTGTTCGGTTACTTCATAAGCGCTCATTTCAGGCTGGAGGTCATAGGTTGCAACCTTGGGAGATGCGATAAGGCATCTGTCCTCGCCCTCGTATTCCTTTTCAACACCACCGTTGAAGAAGAATGTTACGTGAGCATACTTTTCTGTTTCAGCAATACGAAGCTGTGTAAGACCCTTTGAGCTGATATATTCACCGAATGTATTTGTAAGACTTTCAGGCTTGAAAGCAATGTCAACATTGGGCATTGTCTTATCGTACTGTGTCATACATACATAGTAGAGAGGCATAAAGCCCTTTCTTCTTTCGAAACCGGAGAAATCGGGATCAACGAAGGTTCTTGTGATTTCTCTTGCACGGTCAGGACGGAAGTTAAAGAAAATGAATGAATCGTTTGCATTAACTTCGCCAACATTCTTTCCGTTTTCTGTGATAACCATGGGACGGATAAATTCGTCTGTTAAAAGCGCTCCGTTTTCATCCTTTGTTTCATAGGATTTCTTAACTGCAGAAAGAACGTCTTCTACCTTTTCGCCTTCGCCCATAACCATAGCATTATATGCCTTTACAACTCTGTCCCAGTTGTTGTCACGGTCCATAGCGTAGTATCTTCCTGTTACGGTTGCGATTTTACCAACGCCGATTTCCTTCATTTTGTCGGAAACTTCAGCTATGAAATCAATACCGGATGTAGGAGAAACGTCACGTCCGTCCATAATTGCATGAACATAAACCTTTGTAAGTCCGTTCTTTTTCGCAAGTTCAAGAAGACCGTAAAGATGTTCTGTATGGCTGTGAACACCGCCGGAAGACAAAAGTCCTGCAAAGTGAAGTGCAGAATCATTTTTCTTGCAGTTTGCAATTGCTGCATTCAATGCTTCGTTTTCGAAGAAATCTCCGTCCTTTATGGACTTTGTAATTCTTGTAAGCTCCTGATATACAACTCGTCCTGCGCCGATGTTTGTGTGACCAACTTCGGAGTTACCCATCTGACCGTCGGGAAGACCAACATCCATACCGGATGCACCGATAGAGGTGTAAGGGCAGGTTTCAAAAAGCTTATCAAGATAAGGAGTTTTTGCAGCCTTTATAGCATTACCTTCTGCATTTTCATTAAAAGCAAAACCGTCCATTATAATAAGAGCTGTAGGTTTTGTCATAAAAATCAATTCCTTTCTTAAGATGAGCCGATGGGAGAAGCCCCATCGGCTCTGACTTTATTTACGCGTTTGCGATTGTTGTGAAATCTGCAACCTTAAGGCTTGCACCGCCAACAAGACCGCCGTCGATATCCTTCATAGCGAAGAGTTCTGCTGCGTTTGCTGCATTTACGCTTCCGCCGTAGAGGATTCTTGTGTTGTCAGCAACATCGTCGCCGTATACTTCACGGAGACAAGCTCTGATATCAGCGCAAACTTCGTCAGCCTGTTCGTTAGTAGCTGTCTTACCTGTTCCGATAGCCCAGATGGGTTCGTATGCGATAACAACCTTCTTAACATCTTCAGCGGATAATCCCTTAAGAGCGATCTTAATCTGCATTCTAACCCATTCAAAGGTTATGTTGTCTTCTCTCTGCTCTAAGCTTTCGCCGCAGCAAAGAACGGGAGTGATACCCTTTTCGATTGCCTTTAATACCTTTGCATTAACAGTCTTATCTGTTTCGTTGTAATATTCTCTTCTTTCGGAGTGACCGATTACAACATACTTAACGCCAAGGTCAAGGAGCATATCAGCGCTTACTTCGCCTGTGTATGCACCGCTGTCGTGATAATCCATGTTTTCAGCACCAACAGAAATGTTTGTACCTTCTGTAAGCTTAACAGCTGTTTCAAGATTTGTGAAAGGAACGCAGATTAAAACTTCGTTCTTTGCACCCTTTACGCTCTCGGCGAGTTCCTTAATGAAGGAAGCTGCCTCCGATGCGGTTTTATTCATTTTCCAGTTACCTGCTGCAAGTATTGTTCTTGCCATATTATCAAATCCTTTCATATATGTAATTTTTCTTTAGATAAAAATACTCCAAAAGCCCGTCCCTTACCGGACGGTCTGATTTTACTTATTTATTCTGGAGGCAGTCGATTCCGGGAAGAACCTTACCTTCTAAGAATTCAAGAGATGCACCGCCACCTGTAGAGATGTGAGTCATCTTGTCAGCAAAGCCAAGCTTCTTAACTGCTGCTGCACTGTCACCACCACCGATGATGGAGATAGCACCGCTCTTTGCAATAGCTTCTGCAACTGCAGTTGTACCGCCTGCAAAGTTAGCCCATTCGGAAACGCCCATGGGTCCGTTCCAGATAACTGTGCCTGCACCTTCGATTGCTTCTGCATAGATTTTCTGAGTCTTCTTACCGATATCAAGACCCATCCAACCGTCGGGAATAGAATCGGAATCAACTTCCTTATATTCAGCATCTTCCTTATATTCTGTTGCAACAACGTTGTCAATGGGAAGAAGGAACTTAACGCCCTTTGCTTCTGCCTTTGCAACGAGTTCCTTTGCAAGGTCAATCTTATCTTCTTCGCAGATAGATGTTCCAACGGAATTTCCTGCTGCTGCAAAGAATGTATAAGCCATACCGCCACCGATGATCAATGTATCAACCTTGTCGATAAGGTTGTTGATAACGCCGATCTTATCGGAAACCTTTGCACCGCCAAGGATAGCGATGAAGGGACGTGCGGGATTTTCCAATGCCTTACCCATAACGGTGAGTTCCTTTTCAATAAGGAAGCCGGATACACCGGGGATAAATTCTGTTACGCCTGCAGTTGATGCGTGTGCTCTGTGAGCTGCACCGAATGCATCGTTAACATAAGCTTCTGCAAGGGAAGCAAGTTCCTTTGCAAATTCGGGATCGTTCTTTGTTTCTCTTGCGTCGAAACGAACGTTTTCAAGAAGTACTGCCTTTCCTTCTTCGAGAGCTGCAACCTTTGCCTTTGCATCTGCTCCGATAATATCTGTAGCAAATGTAACCTTGTCGCCGAGAAGCTCATTTAATCTTACTGCAACGGGCTTTAATGTAAGCTTAACGGGATCTTCCTTAGCTGCCTTTTCAAGCATAGCCTTCTTAGCTGCTTCTCTTTCTTCTTCGGGAAGAGCCTCAACCTTTGCCTTTTCCTTCTTTGTAAGACCGAAGCCTTCTGTCAATACAGCGTGGGGCTAACCCATGTGAGAGCAAAGAATAACCTTTGCACCCTGTTCCAAAAGATATTCGATTGTGGGAAGTGCTCCTACAATTCTCTTGTCGTCTGTGATTTCTCCATCCTTCATAGGTACGTTGAAGTCACATCTTACCAAAACTTTTTTGCCTTTAACATCAATGTCTCTAACTGTCTTCTTGTTCATTTTTTTCCATCCTTTCATTTATCTTTCTTTATGTTTTTATTATACACATTTTTTACCTTTTATGCAAGTTAAAAAATTCCTAAACTTAAGCCTTCAATTGTTATGTTTTTGTCAATCTTTTATATACACAACCGCAGATAAGCCGGGACCACCGTGTGCACCTATTGTTGCACCAAGCTCAACTATATTTACACTTGCAGGATTAAAGGCTTGTTTCGCCGCTTCAGCAAATGCCTCGAGACGGTCATCCGTAAGAGAGTGAACAACATAAATCTCCTTGCCTTCAAGCATATAGCCTTTATCCTTATACATCTGCATAAACTTATCGTAAAGCTTCTTGCCCCCTCTTATCTTATCGCAACTTACAACGAGGCCGTCGCGAAGAGTCAATATAGGCTTTATATCCATAAGATTTGCCAAAGTAAGGGTTGCAAGATTTATTCTTCCGCCTTTTTTCAGATATTCAAGATCTTCAACCAGGAAGAAATAAACCATTTTGGATGCGATTTTTTCATATTCTTCTACGATTTCACTGACCGTTTTTCCTTCATTTACCATGGGAGCTATCTTTTCGATAACCAGACCATAGGCATAAGAAAATGACATAGAGTCAACAATCGTAATATCTGCATCGGGATTTTCAGAAAGAATTTCATTCTTTGCAATATTTGCCGACTGGCAAGTTCCGCTTGCCGCAGAACTCATTGTAAAGCAAAGAATGGAATCATTGCTTTCAAGCTCTTCTCTGAAAGCCTCTTCCCACTGAGGAGCAGTAACCTGAGAGGTTTTAGGCAAAACCTTTTCATTTCTCATCTTATCGAAAAATTCTTTTTTCGTCATATCGATTCCGTCTGCAAGATAATTCTCTCCGTCAAAGGTATACCAAAGAGGCATAACTCTTATACCGAGACGCTCGGCAGTTTCCTTCGGAATATCTGCAGCACTGTCACATATTATTTTAATTTTAGCCATAAAATCCCTACCTTTCTTACATCATCATAAGGCTTACATAAACCAAAAATACCAAAAGCACAACTGCAAAAACAGATATTGAGCTGAATATATAAACAACCGTGCCTTTTTCTTTTCTCGCTATAAAATAAGATATAATCCCTGTCAAAAGTATGGGCGGAAGAAAATCAAGAATGAACCTTATTATTCCGTTACCTCCTGATAACTTTCCCAAAAAAGCATCTGCCGCTTCAATGCCCATGGCTACATAGACAATGTATAAAACACCAACCAAAAAGCCTGTCAGTCCGCACAAGAGCGTTTTTCTTTTTCTTGCCTTTGCCCTTTCCATTCTTTCAAATGCTTTTTCCATTTCCTCTTCATGCTTTTGCCGTTCTGATATATCGTTCAGTTCAGATGCATTAGGATTATACTGTTTGTCGGGTACATACATAAAGCAGTCTCCTTTCGCATTTCTTACCAAATTATATTATACTATAAAAATCCCTGCTTGACAAGCATTTTTTCCCCGTAGAGATAATAAAAGTATCCGATTTTATACAAAAAGTGTCCGATTTTGGCTTGTAAAAGGAAATCAGATACCGTATAATACCCTCAGAAATATCTAAAAACACAAAAACAAACATCACGTGTTACCTAAAATCGAACATTTAAGCTTAAGGAAAGGTGATTTTTAATGAAAAAGATAAAACTTGCAATCATCGGCTGCGGCGGAATCTGCCGTTATGCCCACACCCCTGCTCTTCAGCAGTTATCCGAATATTTTGACGTTGTTGCTACCTGCGACATTATTCAGGAACGTGCAGAACATTTTGCAGAAGTTTTCGGTGCAAAGGCATACACAGACTACGAAGAGCTCCTTGATAAAGAAGTTCTTGATGCGGTTGATATTGCAACCCCCAACTATCTTCATTCCATAATTGCAGTAAAGGCATTAAACAAAGGACTTCACGTTATATGCGAAAAGCCCGATGCCGTAAGCGTAGAAGAATGCCTGAAAATGAAAAAAGCGGCTGAAGAATCCGGCAAAACCCTGATGGTTATGCGAAACAACCGTTATCTTCCCATGTCTCCCTTCCTTAAAAAGTATATCGAAGACGGAAAGATGGGTGACATCTATGCCACAAGATGCGGCTGGATAAGAAGACGCGGAATCCCCGGTAAGGGAGGATGGTTTACAACAAAGGCAATGTCCGGCGGCGGTCCTTTGATTGACCTCGGTGTTCATATGATAGACCTTACAATGTGGCTTATGGGCAATCCCCGCCCCGTTTCCGTAACAGGATGTACTTATAATAAATTTGCAGGAGAAGACACAAAGGAGTCCACTGCTTCCCGATACGGCGATGCCAAGGAAGGCGGCACATTTGACGTTGAAGACCTTGCGATAGGCTTCATCCGATTTGAAAACGGAGCATCCATGCAGATTGAATTTTCCTGGGCTTCAAATATTGAAACAGAATACGGCTTTGTTGAGCTTCGCGGTTCAAAAGCAGGTGCGAAATGGACAAACCTCGACCATAAATTAAAACTCTTCTCCGAGGAAAACGGAACAATACTTGATATTTTACCGAATATTCAGCCTCTTAAGTATGAGCGTCATGCAGGTATGCTTCACAACTTTGCAGAAGTTATAAACGGCACAGCCGAGCCTAATTTCGTTCCCGATCAGGGTCTTGATATGATAAAGATTCTCTGTGCCATTTACGAATCGGCAGAAACAGGAAAAGAAGTTCTTTTGTAATTTTTTATATCATTTGACATCATTAAAATGGATTTTTCCATTTTAATGATGTCAAAATAGTGCAAAAACAAGTCAATATTGTTGTTGAAAACATACTTTTTATGTGATATAATTTTCTTATATCTATAATAAGGAGGAATTTTTATGAAACTCGGCGTTATGAACCCCGTATTAAACTCTTATAAATTTGAGGATGCTCTTTCCTATCTTCATTCTCTCGGTGTTGATTGCATTGAAATCGGTGCAGGCGGCTATCCCGGAAAGGCGCACCTTAATCCCGAGGAGCTTTTGGGAAACGATGAAAAAATCAAAGAATACAAAGCTCTTTTAGAAAAATATGAACTTACCGTTTCTGCAATAAGCTGTCACGGCAATCCCTTACATCCCACAAAGTCTATCGCAGAAAAGTTCCACAATGAATTCAAAAATGCAATTCTTATCGCAGAAGCTCTTGGCGTTGATACCGTAATCGGATTTTCCGGTTGCCCCGGTGACTGCGAAGAGTCAAAAAATCCCAACTGGGTAACCTGCGCATGGCCCAATGAATACGGCGATATCTTAAAGTGGCAGTGGGAAGAAAAAATCATCCCCTACTGGAAGGATATGGCTGAATTCGCAAAGGCTCACGGCATTACAAAAATCGCTTTTGAAATGCATCCCGGCTTTGCGGTTTACAATCCCGAAACCTTACTTAAATTAAGAAATGCAGTTGGCGATATCATCGGTGCAAACTTTGTCCCCAGCCATCTTTTCTGGCAGGGAATTGATCCCGCTGCAGCAATAGTTGCACTTAAGGGCGCAATTTACCACTTCCACGCAAAGGACACAATTATCGACCGCAGAAACACCGAAATCAACGGCGTTCTTGATACAAAGAGCTATGGCGATTTAGCAGGAAGATCCTGGCAGTTCAGAACCGTTGGCTACGGTCACGGCAAGGAAGTTTGGAACAACATCATAAGCGCACTTAAATTAACAGGTTATGACGGTGCAATTTCCATCGAACACGAAGACGCTTTGATGAGCCCCACAGAAGGACTTGAAAAGGCAGTAGCATTCCTTAAGGAAGTATTGATCTACCAGTCTTCCGGCGAAATGTGGTGGATTTAATTAATTTTCTTCGAAAATCAATTAAATCCACGCGAAAACCAACTCTACAAAAAAACTAACGAATCAGCGAGGTAATAACTATGGTACATAATGTTGCTTTTATCGGTTTCGGCGGAATGGCAGGCCACCATCTTAACCAGTCAAAGGAACTTACAGACATCATCAAAGTCAAAGGCATTTATGACATCAACCCCGAAAGACAGGCTGTTGCAGAAGAAAAAGGTCTTCACATTTATAACAATGCAGAAGAAATATATGCAGACAGTGAAATCGACATCGTTCTGGTTGCGGTTCCCAACCACCTTCACAAGGATTTCTGCATAAATGCTCTTCGTGCCGGAAAACACGTACTGTGCGAAAAGCCCGTTACCATAACCTCTGATGATTTACTTGAAATCATGGCAGTTGCCAAAGAAGAAGGAAAAATCTTCACCATTGACCAGAACCGTCGTGTAAACAAGGACTTCATCCTTATGAAGAGAAATGTTGAAGCGGGCTTACTCGGAGATGTATATTTAATCGAGTCCCGTGTTGAAGGCTCCCGCGGTCTTCCCAAGGGCTGGAGAACCGACAAGGCTCAGGGCGGCGGAATGATGCTCGACTGGGGTGTTCACTTAATCGACCAGATTATGTATATGTATCCCGAAGCAAAGGTTACAAACATCTTCTGCAAGATGTACAACATAAACTATGCAGAGGTTGACGACAATTTCCACCTTGTATTAACCCTTTCAAATGGCGTAACCGCTTATATCGAGGTTTCCACAAACAACTTCATAAAGCATTCCAGATGGTATGTTTTAGGCAAGGAAGGTTCTCTCGAAATCGGAGATTGGGACTGCGAAGGCACAATCGTTCGTTGCAAGGACCGTCAATCCACATGGGGCGCAGAAATTGCAAAAAACAAAGTTGGTCCTTCAAAGACCATGGCTCCCAGAGATCCCGAAACAGTTGATACAATACACATATCCGCACCCACAGATGTAGAGGATAACTTAAATCCCACCTATCGTCAGATGATAGATGCCATCGAAGGCAGAGCAGAGCTTACCATCAAACCCGAACAGGCACTCCGAGTTGTAAAGGTTATGGAAGCGTGCTTTGAATCAGCTGAAACAGGAAACTCAATCACTACAGAAATATGATGCAAAACGGCTACCGCTTCGGCGGTAGCCGTTTTTATATTATCCAAAGAGTGCAGATAACTCCTAAAACCAAAGCACTTCCCATGATAAAAGCAGCAATCTCCCATTTATGTCTACGCTTTTTACTCATTTTAGAATACATTATATGATGGTAACGCTTGTTGTAATTTTCAACTATTCGTTCAGCTTCCCGTACGGCATCAATATTTTCAGGGCGGGAATCCTTTAATATAAACATAGCCTGTTCAATACAGTCGGATTTAATGTTGTCCAATATAATTACTTTTTTGTCGCTTCTCATAAACCAAGCCTCCTTTAATTTTATCTTTTCCACTTTTTTGCTTTTTTATACATCCGACTGTAATAACCGTCATATCATCCTTTATTTCAGAGCATCTGTTTTTATGAGCCTCCGCCATTATGAAGTCTGCAAGTTCCGATGCTGCTCCTACCGTAAACTCCCCTATTTTTGATGCCATTTCCTCATCATCTTCAAAGCAGTCGGAAACTCCATCCGAAACCATAACAAGACAGTCCCCTTCTGACAAAGTACATCTTTCGATTTTAATTTCGGTTTTTCCTACAATCCCTATAGGGCTCCCCTCCGCCTTCAATATCTTAACACTTCCGCCACATCTCAATATGTAGCCCGAAGCGGAAGCATTTTTCGTAAACTCTACTTCTCCTGTTTCAAGATTAATTAAAGCCAAATCCAAAGTCGTAAAATCGCTTCCTCCCTGCCTCAGCAAAAGGGAATTTACCATGCTTAAAGAATTTTTCAAGTCCATTCCTGCAGATAGAAGTCTCAATGTAAGCTCTGTGGCTACATCACTTTTATATTTAGCTTTAACTCCCGTTCCCATTCCGTCAGAAAGTGCCACGGCAAAATGTTCACCATCTACATAAGCAAACTTACTGCTGTCTCCCGACACCTCTTCCGCCGATACCTGAGCAAGTGCACTTTCAACCTTGAACACAGAAGCTTCCGAATAGCATACTCTGCAGTTAGAACAATTTTTCATACCGTATCTTATTACTTCAAATCCCAATATATCTTCAATTGTTTCTTTTACAATATTGTCGCAAAATCCATTTTTTCTGCATGGAATCAATTCTGCAATCACCTTAAAAACACCATTTTCACTACGGCCTGCCACCAGATTTTTAATTCTTATTCCCTTTCGCTTAAGATTTGCAACTATTTCTCTTTCCGCTTCTTCGTTTCTGTAAATTTCAAATTCCCGTGCCTTGCATACATCTTTAAGCATCCTTGCCATACAATGCATCTGATTTGCCATTGCGTTGTTTTCTTCAGATATGTGATTTTCAAGAACATTTTCCATTCTCAATGTTCTTAAATTTCCGGAAAAAGTAGCTAAAAGTTCTTTTTTTCTGTTGCAGTTTATTTTATCTTCCGATAAAAAGCTTTTCCTTCCTTCAAGGGTTTTAAGAATTTTTCTCGTCTCTTCACTGCATCTCCCTTTATTGTAACACATTTTACAAACCTCGTTTACAGTAAGAGTTGATGCGTCACTAACCTCTTTTTTGAAGGTACGCATTTCTATTCCCGAAAAGACCTCTGATATGGAATAAAAAGTTTCAGACAAGGTATTTATTCTTTCCGAAAGCCTCATGAAAGATACCTCTTTCTTATCCGAACCCGGTATGAAATCCACATATTCCATAAAACGGCTCGGAATCGCCAGAAAAAGGAGTGAGGAAAAAACCATATCTTCAAGATAATAACCGGTAACATTAATATTAAATCTCAAAAACAAAGGAAAGAAAGCCATGTATGTTACAGGAATCAAAAATTTACCATGCATTTTTAACAGAGAAGCAGTAAATCCCGAAATTGTAAGAAATGCGATAGACGCAACATTCTCCGGTGTGAAAAGCATCGTAAAAAATCCTGCTCCCATATTTACTGCCACGCTTATTGATGGTTTGTGCTTGTAAGCAGATGCCATTCCGAAAAAAAGCATCAGAGATGAGGACAACGAAAGTCTTCCCAGGTCAATGTCCGAAAAGGATAAAAATATACAAAGTATTGTTATTATAAGAAAGGCAAAATCTATTTCAGAATCCGGCTTCCTTTTTCCTGTAATCGCTCCATTACTCCTTTTAAGCATAAATGCAAATACAGCGGAAATCAGAGCTTCCCCAACAACAAAATAAAGCTGCAGGAAAAGTCCGTAATTTAATGCAAGAAGAGAGAGCATGCCTGCCAAAAGAGCAGAAATTCCTGCTCTTGCATAGTCCGGAATCTTCCTTGTCAAATGCCCCAGAGAAACATATAAAGAAATGGCAATAACTCGTCTCATTACACTTAAAAGCCCTTCTCTTTGCATTATAACTCCCAAAGCATATGCCAAAATATGAAAAGGAGAACTTCCCAAAACAGCAAATGCAGGTAACCCAAAGGGATACATCCCTCCATAAAGATTGGTTTGCGAAAGCAAAAAAATAACAATCCATTTAAGTAAATTTTCGTTGAAGATATTTTTTATTAAACGCTTTTTGAAACTCAAGACAACCACTCCCGGACAAGCTTTTTTTAATTATAACAAAACTTTCATAAAAAAAATGTCACATTGCGTAGTACAATAAAAAAATCTCACGACATAATAATAAAAAAAATAAGCGTATCTCCCAAAAAGAGATACGCTTATTCATTTCCTGCTATTTTCCTTTTACAATTTCCTTAAAGAAAATTTCGTTTCCGAAAACCTTTTCTGCTACGGAAAGTATATCGCTTGGCGTTACAGCCTCCACCTTTTCAAGGATTTCTTCCTCACTTTTTACTTTTCCGTTTAATAAAATTCCTTTACCCATGGAACTCATATGACTGCTTACGGATTCTCCGCTTAAGATAAGGCTTCCCGCTATCTGCTTTTTCGCACGGATAATTTCTTCTTCCGTAAGTCCGCTTTTTAAAAGCTTTTCGGTTTCTTCCTTAATTATCTTTTCGGTCTTTTTAAGATTTTCCGCCTTAAGACCTGCATAAATGCTGAAAAGGCCTATATCACGATAACTCGCAAGAGATGAGTAAACAGAATAGGCAAGGCCTTCTTCCTCTCTTATTCTCTGAAACAGTCTTGAACTCATGGATGAGCCGAAGACATTGTTAAGAATAATCAAAGGATAGCGAAGGTCGTTATCGTAGCCGAAACACTCATAACCTATGGCAAGATTTGCCTGTTCAATTTCTTTTATGGTGACATTTTCACCTTTTGCAAATACGGGTTTTTCAATTTCGGGAAGAGAAAATCCCGAGTCTTTCATATCTCCGAAATATTTATCGGCAAAGCACAAAAGTTCATCTTCAGAAAAGTTACCTGCCACTGAAAGCACCATGTTGGAGGGTGAATAGAACTTTTCCATATGCTCCATAATGCTTTCTCTCGTTATACTCATAACGCTTTCTTTAGTTCCCGTTATGCTTCTTCCAAGGGTATTTCCGTTAAATGCGTGTTCCTCAAGTAAGTCAAAAACCAAATCTTCGGGAGAGTCTTCGTACATGGCAATTTCTTCAATTACAACGTTTTTCTCAAGCTCAATATCGCTTTTTTCAAAACGTGAATTTTTCACCATGTCACTTAATATTTCAAGAGCTTCCTCAAGGCTTTTATCAACGGTCAAAGCATAATAAGATGTGTATTCCCTTGTGGTGTAGGCATTAAGCTGACCACCGGACGCATCCATCTTTTCAGCTATTTCACGGGCTGTTTTGGTTTTCGTTCCCTTAAAAAGCATATGCTCAATAAAGTGGGACATTCCGCTTATATCTTCGTATCTTGAACCGGATAAAACCCAAACGCCCGCTGAAACTGAGCGGGCGTGAGGTAATCTTTCATATACAATTTTCAAATTATTGGAAAGAGTTTTAATTTCTATCATTATTCTGCGTCTTCAGCCTTTTTTTCAAGGTCTATAAGAGCGTCCTTTCTGGAAAGATTGATTCTTCCCTGACGGTCAACTTCAACTAACTTAACCTGAATTTCATCGCCAACGGAAACAACATCTGTAACCTTGTCAACTCTCTTAGTATCAAGCTTGGAGATGTGAACAAGACCTTCCTTACCGGGAAGATATTCAACGAATGCACCGAAGTCCATAATTCTCATAACCTTACCTGTGTAGGTTTCACCAACCTGAGGCTCGGATGCGATACCTTCAACGATCTTAAGAGCCTTCATGCCTGCTTCGTAATCAACGCAAGCGATAAATACGCTACCATCGTCTTCGATATCAATCTTAACGCCTGTTTCAGCAGTAATTCTCTGAATTGTCTTACCGCCGGAACCGATTACTTCACGAATCTTTTCAGGATCAATCTTAGTAGAAATAATCTTGGGAGCGTATGCAGAAAGCATTTCTCTGGGCTCTGCAATTCTCTTTAACATTACATCATCTAAAATGTGAAGTCTTGCAATTTTAGTCTTTTCAAATGCAGTCTTGATGATTTCGGGTGTTAAACCGTCAATCTTAATATCAACCTGAATAGCTGTGATACCGTCTTTTGTACCTGCTACCTTAAAGTCCATGTCGCCGAAGAAGTCTTCAAGTCCCTGAATGTCTGTCATAGTGATGAATCTGTCACCTTCTGTGATAAGACCGCAGGAGATACCTGCAACGGGAGCCTTAATCGGAACACCTGCTGCCATTAACGAAAGTGTGCTTGCACAAATACTTCCCTGGCTGGTAGAACCGTTTGAAGATAAAACTTCAGATACAAGTCTTATTGCATAGGGGAATTCCTGCTCAGAGGGAATTACGGGAACAAGAGCCTTTTCAGGAAGAGCACCGTGACCGATTTCTCTTCTTCCGGGACCTCTTGAAGGACGTGTTTCACCTACAGAGTAGGAGGGGAAATTGTAGTGGTGGATATATCTCTTGGAATCCTCACCGTCGATACCGTCAAGCATCTGAGCTTCGGATAATGTAGCGAGAGTTGTAGCTGTTAAAACCTGAGTCTGACCTCTTGTAAAGAGAGCAGAACCATGAACTCTGGGAAGAAGGTCGATATCGCAGGAAAGGGGACGGATTTCATCCATACCTCTTCCGTCAACTCTCTTACCTTCGTCAAGAAGCCATCTTCTTACAACGAATTTCTGGAGCTTATATAAAACTTCGTCAAGAACTGCCTGTCCTTCTGCTTCGGGATAACGATCAGCAAAATGTTCGTAAACCTCTTCAGAAACAACTGCCATATGCTCGTCACGAATTCTCTTATCGTCTGTGTCAAGTGCCCACTTAACTCTGTCGATAGCAAATGCCTTAACTTCTTCGAAAAGCTCTGCATCAACTGTTACGTGTTCATAATCAAACTTGGTCTTTCCGATTTCAGCAGCAACGCTTTCAATCCATGCGCAAACCTTTTTGATTTCTTCATGAGCAAGTAAGATTGCTTCCATCATGGTATCTTCGGGAACGCTGTCAGCACCGCACTCAATCATATTAACCTTTTCCTTTGTACCTGCAACGGTAAGGTTAAGGGAGCTGGCTGCTCTTTCTTCTTCTGTGGGGTTTAAGATAAGCTTTCCGTCAACAAGACCAACATTAACGCCTGCAATGGGACCATTGAAGGGAATGTCGGAAATGCATATTGCAAGAGATGCACCGATTAATGCAGTTACTTCGGGCTGGAAATCCTGATCAACAGACATAACTGTTGTAATAACTGTTACGTCGTTACGAAGGTCTGCAGGGAACAGGGGACGAATAGGTCTGTCAATGCATCTGGAGCTTAAAATAGCGTGCTCGGAAGGACGGGATTCTCTTCTTGTATAGCTTCCGGGAATCTTACCAACGCTGTAAAGCTTTTCTTCATAGTCAACGCTTAAAGGGAAAAAGTCAACGCCTTCTCTGGGCTTTGCGGAAGCTGTTGCTGTACAAAGTACTGCAGTATCTCCGTATTTAACGAATGCACTTCCGTTTGCAAGCTGAGCCAAATCTCCAACTTCAACGCTGAAGGGACGGCCTGCTACTTCTGTAGTGAATATTTTCTTCATAAATACCTTCCTTTCGGTTTTAAAAAATATCTTACGGGCCTTCAGCATTTAGCACTTAGATCTGCCTTCCCATAAGCGAATGCGTTAGTATCCGAACACGTTTTTTGCCGGATTTTTTCGCATTTGCTTAAGAAAAACACATCTAACTGCTAATCACCTAAGCCCATTTTTTACATTTTGATATCTTTCTCAAATAGAAGAAAGCGGCGGTCATTAAAGTAACGACCGCCTGCATATAATTACTTTCTTAAGCCAAGCTTTTCAAGGATTGCACGATATCTTTCGATGTCGATTCTTTCAAGATAGTTAAGTAAGCTTCTTCTGTTACCTACCATCTTAAGAAGACCACGTCTTGAATGATGGTCCTTCTTATTCACCTTGAGATGTTCATTAAGATGATTGATTCTCTCGGTCAAAAGAGCAATCTGAACTTCGGGAGAACCTGTATCGTTCTCGCTTGTGCGATAAGCAGCGATAATTTCCTGCTTTCTGTCCTTTAACATTACTACACCTCCTAAATTTTTATCTCCTCTACACGAAGCAAAGGGCGGTGAACCCCGAAACCTCGCATAAGGTTCGGCTATTCATAAGCCATCATTAATTGTAACACATATTTAACAGTTTGTCAAACATTTTTTTGCATTTTTTACATCTTTTTCAATTTGATATTTAAGTTCATCTATATTTCCGAACTTTTTCTCTTTTCTTATTATCTTAAAAAATGAAACTTTTATCCGTTTTCCGTAAATATCTCTGTCAAAATCCAAAATATTTATTTCCAGCTTCGGCACATTCCCGTGCTCAACCGTGGGATTAACCCCCACATTTGCAACGGCATTAAAAACTTCTCCCTCAACTTCCGCTTTAACCGCATAAACTCCAAAGGGCGGAAGCACCTTATCCTTATCGGGGAAAATATTTGCAGTGGGAAATCCGAGACTTTTTCCGAGCCCCTTGCAATGAACAACCTCCCCTTCGTAAGAATGAGGTCTGCCCAAAAAAAGAGCTGCCTTTTCAAAATCTCCTTTTAAAATGAAGCTTCTTATGCTGCTGCTCTTAACGGGAATATCCTTCTCTTTTATTTCCGGAAGCACCGTTACGGTAAAACCGTATTTTCTCCCAAGCTCTGATAAAAGAGTCGCATCCCCTTCGGAATTTCTGCCGAACTTAAAATCGTATCCCACGAAAACTTTTTTCGCAGAAAGCCTTTCATAAAGTTCCTCTTTAACAAATTCCTCCGGTGACTTTGAAAGAAACCCTTTGGTAACTTCCCTGGCAAAAAGGAAATCCGCACCTGTTTCAAGA
>JAZRHF010000049.1:0-3039 GCA_045644565.1 Clostridia bacterium
GAAACTGTAAAGAGCCTCATATTCCATACCAACAAGGTCTGTGCCTATGTATTCTTCAACTACTTCGTATTCTTCCTTAATAACTTTTTCAACAAGTGCTTTTGCGAGAATATACTTTTCATCCCCAACAGCAATCTTAACATAAGCTTCGTGTGGGTTTACGCAAAGAGCAACATTGGATGGAAGTGTCCAAGGTGTTGTTGTCCAGGCAAGAATATATTCTTTAGCAGCACCCTTAACCTTGAATTTTGCAATAAGGGAATTTTCCTTAACATCTTTATAGCCCTGAGCTACCTCGTGGCTTGAAAGGGAAGTTCCGCAGCGAGGGCAGTATGGCATAATCTTGTGGCCCTTATATAAAAGGTCCTTATCCCATATAGTCTTAAGCGCCCACCAAACAGATTCAATGTAGTTATTGTGATAGGTAACATAAGGGTCGTTCATATCCGCCCAGAAACCAACACGGTCGCTCATTTCCTCCCATTCCCTCTGGTAGGTAAATACGCTGTTCTTACACTTTTTAACAAAGTCCTCAATGCCGTAATCCTCAATCTGAGGTTTACCGCTTATACCAAGCATTTTTTCAACTTCAAGCTCAACAGGAAGACCGTGAGTGTCCCAGCCTGCTTTTCTTAAAACGTGATAGCCTTTCATAGTGCGGTAACGCGGAATAAGGTCTTTTATAACACGGGTTAAAACGTGGCCAATGTGAGGCTTACCGTTTGCTGTCGGGGGACCGTCATAGAAGGTATAGTTCTCCCCGCCCTCACGATTTTTCATACTTTTCCCGAATATATCATTCTCTTTCCAGAACTTGACAATTTCTTTCTCTCTGTCAACAAAAGAAAGGTCTGTTGATACTTTGTTATACATCGGCTTTTCCTCCGTTTGTAAAATAAATTCTAACTAATATATTTTACATAAAAAAACCTGTTTTGTAAAGGCTTTTTTGAGAATTTAAAGAAATTTATCCTAAAATACATTGAATTTTAAGAAAAATTGTGATATACTAAGCTGTAAATCTGTGATTACAGCGAAATTCAGATAGATAGTCAGTTAATAAAAGAGGTGCAGAGAATGAATTTGCTTTGTGCAAAATGCAAGAAAAATTTAGCAGTTGTTTTTATAAGTAAGCTTGAGGGCGGTAAACGCGTAGATGAGGGATACTGCTTAAAGTGCGGACGGGAGCTTAATCTTATTTCTGAAGATATGCTAACTAATTTAGGCGGTCAGATGGGTCTTTCCAAAGAGGACTTTGAGGCGGCTGCAGAAGAAATGGAAAATATGTTTGACGGCGATATGGATATGAGTAGCCTTGGTGCGGCATTTGCAGGAATAATGCCTGAAGAAGATATGGACTTTGACGAAGAAAATCCCGATAGCAAAAATCCCTTAAACTTTTTTGCAAGCCTCGGCGGCAAAAAAGAAAAAGAAACTGAGGGCGAAAAAGGTAAAAAGAAGAAAAGCAAGAAAGAAAAGAACGAAAGAAAATTTTTGGATATGTATGGCACGAACCTTACCCAAAAGGCAAAGGACGGGCTTATTGATAATGTAATCGGCAGAGAAGCAGAAATGCAGAGGGTAACCCAGATTTTAAACAGAAGAACTAAAAATAACCCATGCTTAATAGGCGAGCCAGGCGTTGGTAAAACTGCTATTGCAGAGGGCTTGGCAGTAAAAATCGTAAAGGGTGAAGTCCCTGAAAAATTACTCGATTATGAAATATATTTAATTGATATGACAGCTATGGTGGCAGGAACCCAGTTCCGTGGTCAGTTTGAGTCAAGACTTAGAAACCTTATTAAAGAGGTAAAAACTCTTGGCAATATTATTTTGGTAATTGATGAGGTTCACTCTATCGTAAAAGCAGGGGATGCCGATGGTGCAATGAGTGCAGGAAATATCTTAAAGCCTGCCCTTTCTAAAGGCGAAATACAGGTAATCGGTGCAACAACCTTGGAAGAATACAGAAAATATATCGAAAAGGATTCAGCGCTGGAGAGAAGATTCCAGACAGTTATGGTGGAAGAACCAACAGTTGAAGAAACCGTTGAAATTTTAAGAGGAATCAAAGGCTATTATGAAGACTATCATAAGGTAAAAATAACAGATGATATTATAAGAACTGCGGCAGTTTTATCTGAAAGATATATAACGGAGCGGTTTTTACCAGATAAAGCAATTGATGTTATTGATGAAGCCGCATCAAGAGCAAACCTTGAAAATAAGGATTTGGTAAAGCTTTCAAAGGCAGAAAAGAGTCTTTCAGGGCTACTTGAAGAAAAGGCAATCCTTGACGGAAAAGAAACCTTGGAAGAAGCAGACTATGCTCTTCTTGCCGAGATTAAAAGTGCAACATTAAAAGCAGAAGAAGAGATTGCAAAAATCAAAGCGGAAATGAAGGATATCTATATCACAACCGAAAATCTTGCAGAAGTAATAGAGGCGTGGACAAAAATTCCCGTTAAGAATATAACCGAATATGAAAGCAACCGCCTTGTAAACTTGGAAGAAAGACTCCACGAGAGAATTATCGGTCAGGATGAGGCAGTTGAAAATGTTTCAAGGGCAATCCGCCGTAAGCGAGTGGGAATAAGCCTTAAAAGACGCCCCGTGTCCTTTATTTTCGTAGGACCGACAGGGGTTGGTAAAACTGAGCTTGTAAAGCAGATTGCAAGAGAGGTCTTTGACAGCGAGGAGGCTCTTATCCGCCTCGATATGTCCGAGTTTATGGAAAAACACTCGGTGGCAAAGCTTATCGGCTCGCCTCCTGGATATGTGGGATATGACGATGCAGGTCAGCTTACGGAAAAAATCCGCAGGCATCCATATTCTGTAATCTTGCTGGACGAAATTGAAAAAGCACATCCTGATATTTTTAATATGCTTCTTCAGATTCTTGATGACGGAAGAATAACCGACAGCCACGGCAAAACTGTTTCCTTTGAAAATACCATTATAATTATGACTTCCAACGCAGGAAGTGATTTAAAATCAAATATAGCGGGATTTTCAGGAGAAGAGGGTAAGAATGCCGAG
>JAZRHF010000050.1:0-12517 GCA_045644565.1 Clostridia bacterium
TGCAACGGCATAGTAGCTCTGTGAATCTATGATTACAAGCTTTACAGCCTTTGCCTTTATATTGGTGCTCATTACCATTTCGCAAGGCGTTCTTCTTTGGTCCTTTGTGGTAACACCGCCATAGGAGAAATTGAAATCTTCAACCGCAGGATAGAAGTTTTCTCCGTCATCCGATACATAAAGGCTTACTATCTTGAAGATACCTGCACCGCTCTGGGATTCGTCTCTGGGATAGTAGCGGATTCCCGAAAATTCGGTTTCTTCGGGGAAGGTTATGATAAAATCAAAGGGATTCACATCCTGGGAAACTATTTTGCCGCCTTCAACCACATAAGCCGAATGCCAGTAGGTTTTCATATCGCCGTCTGTTGCAAGCTCGGGCTTTGTCATTGCACTTGATGCGGTAATTTTCCAGTCGGATGAGGGAATCATTTCGTCCTCTTCATACTCTGCCTTTGCTGTTTCTGCAGGCTTTGCTTCCTCTTTGGTTTCTTCTTTCTTATCGGTTGAAGTTGTTCCTGCCTTACCTGTTGTTGCATCAATTTCGGTTGCGGTAAGCTTTACAGCCGAAACTTCCGATGCCTTTAATTTTTCGTCGCTCTTTAAGAGGGCAAGTTCAGCCATTGTGCCGTATTCACCCTGACCGTTTGTAATTAATAGCCTTACAGACTTTACTCTTACGTTAGAGTCAAACTTTATTGTTCTTCCCCCGTCACGGTCGGTAAATCCTGCATTGTAGGTAAGTGTTACATCGCCAAGCTTTTTATAGTTTGCGCCGTCAGAAGATATTTCAATGCCCATTTCCTTAACAACACCTGCAACGCTTCCGCCGAGTCTGGGATAATAGCGGATACCCGATATTTCAGTTTCGGAGGGAAGGGTAAGCTCAAAGGTATAGGGCATGGGGTCTTTTTCCGTTATGGTAGAGCCTTCTGCCTTGTAGCCTGAATGCCAGATGGTATCAATATTTCCGTCGATGGCGTTTTCTGCTTTTTGTGCAACGCTTGATGCATAAACAGTCCATCCGGATTTATCGGTGATTTCGTCTACCACCTTGCCGCTGTCCGCACCTGCGCCACCAACTGCTGCAGAACCTGTTTCTTTTGCAATATTCTGTGTTTCAACGCCGTTTTCCATTGCAGGAATGGTTGTTTTCGCAAGCTTTACTGTCTTTACATCTGCCGTAGAAAGACTTCCCTTTTTGCTAAGAAGAGAAAGCTCTGCCATTGTGCCAAAGTCGGAATATCCTTTTATAACGTCAAACTTTATTGCCTTAACCTTTACATTTGCAGTAAAGTCAACTGTCTTTCCGCCCTCACGGTCGGAATAAGCGGGGTTATACTGAAATTTAACCTGCCCCATTTCTGTGTAGTTTTCACCGTCTTCGGAAATGTATAAAATTATATCATAAAACGTACCTGCAACACTTCCGCCAAGTCTGGGATAATAACGAAGTCCCGATATTTCAGTTGCTTCGGGAAGTGTGAGTGTAATTGTATAAGGCATAGGGTCTTTAGATGTAACAGTACTGCCTTCTGCCTTGTAGCCCGAATGCCAGATGGTGTCAATATTACCGTCGATGGCGTTTTCAATGGGCTGAATCTGGCTTGTTGCCTTAATAGCCCAGCCGTCTTTTGAAATTTCGTCATCTGCCGCAAAAGATGAAAGGGCAAAAACAGATGAAAGTATTAAGGATAATGCGAAGATTAAAGATAATATTTTTTTCATTTTTCCGCCCTCCTTATATAAGCTCTGCTGCACGAAGTGCTGCAGCTTCATCTATTTCGGTTCCGAAAGCATAGATTCCGTTGCCTAAATTCTTTACGTCATAGCCAAGTGTATCAAAAAGGAAGGTTACGGGAACGTATGCAATTCCGTCAATGTCTATTACGGGATTTGTAAGTGTTATATCAACACCGTCCGCAACACCCGTAAGAGTATTTAATGTTGTGTAGAAGAAGCCTTCCTTTGAGTCAATCTTGAAGAAGCTTCTGTATCCTTCGTAAATTGTTCTTGTTGTTCCGTAGCCTATGGCGTCTTTAAGCATTGTGTGAGGAACATAGGCTGTTCCGTTTATTTCCCTTACGCCGTAAGCGTTATTTGCTTCAAAGGCATCCATAATTCCGCCGCGGATTACCGCTTTAGAAGAGCCTGTCTTTACAACAGTTGTGTTTTTAAGGGCAACTCTGTCTTCCTCTGTTACCGCTTTTTGCTCTATTTCCGAGAATACATAGTTAAAGCGTCCTACGGGTGCGGCAATTCCCAATACATAGAAGTTTAATATGTCTGAATCGTCGGAATTGTCCGCCCACTTAAATTCGATGTCTGTTACATTTCCGATGCCGATTAAGGCTTTCTGCACCTTAACCTGAAGTCTGTTGCCGGAAAGCACCTGCTCTGCCGCGCCGATAGCGTTCCATGCACCGTTAAATGCATATACGTCGGTGTTTACTACCTTGTAATCATAGCCTTCCCAGCCTGTTGCATGATTTCTGTCGGCATCAATATAAAGTACCATCCAGTTATTTCCTGAAGGAGCTGTTATATCATTTTCACAAACTGCGGTAAACCAGATAAACTCGTCGTTTCTTGCAGCCTTACTTGTTCTTATGTTGTTTCTTGCGGAGCTGTCCTTATAGTGATTTCCGCCGTAGCCCAATGCATCTCTTTCATATGCGCCTCTTACATTATAAAATGTAGGCTCAACGCTATCCCAGGATGCGGGATTTGCCATATCAATGGTAGTTTTCTCGCTTGCCACGGGAGCGGGACGAACGCCCTTCCACTTACGGATCATATCAAATAAAAGCATTGTTCCGTGGTCCTTACTTCCGCCCTTTGCCATTGCAAGGTCACGGGTTCCCACCTGATCAAAGTGATCGATAAAGGAATTTCTGAATTTACCTGTATAGTTTTCCTGTCTGCCTGCTGTCCACTCGTTCCAGCTTGAAATGTTTAATATATATGCATCGGATGTAAGTGCCACAGACATCTGTTCTTCAAAGAAGTAGTTGTACTTATATGCGTCTGCATCCCAGATGTGACCGAAGGTTTCGGTGTAGTTTTTACCACGTGCTGTCTTAAAGCTCATAGGTACAAGCTGTTCGGTTTCGATGGATTTGTTGCAACCGCCCGTAACATTTATTGTTTCGTTTCTGCCGAGTGAATCCACGCCGTATTCCTTCTGGGGATATTTTTCAATTATGCTCCACTTATTTGTTTTATCGGTAAGTGTGCCGTTCCAGTCGCCTTCAATTCCGCGGAATGTGAAGAAATCAAGTATTTCTTCACATATAGCCACATCCTCAGGGTCTTTTTCATCAATAAGACGCTCTATTGTTTCTTCGTGCATCATCATTAAGGGCTTGCCGTCGTGATAATACCACAAATCCTCATAGTAGCCGGGCTTATAGAAGGTTCTGTATAAATATTTAAGCATTGTCTTTCCGTTTTCTGTGGGGTACGCCATATTACCTGCAATGGTAAACTTGGGCACATCAACGCCCATAGCCTTTGCATCGGAAAATGCCTTTAAGAAAGTTTCCATATTGCGACGGAAAACCGCAATTCCGTTGGTGTCATCAAAGTATACGAAGTCAACCCCTGCTTCTGTTAAAAGCTCCGCATCCTTTCTGTAAACCCAGTAGTCAGCTCCGCCGTAGAATCCGTATAAGGGTTCATCCCAGAAGTATTCCGTTTTTCCCTTGGGCCAAGCAGGATGAAGATATCCGTCTTCCTTGTATGCATCAGGCGCTTCAAGCTGGAAGGTTGTGTTATTTATAACATTGGGCGTGTCTTCCATACCTGTGTTCCATATCCAGTAGAAAAGACCAACCTTTTTATCTTCCTTAACTCCGCCGACTTCGCTGTAATCGGCAACGGCACGACCAAGTCCCGAAACACCTGCCCAGGTGTCGGAATAATCGTCGATTACTTCTGCATTTACGGGAACATACGCTTCTCTCCCTGCATATTCTTCATCAGAAAGGGATATTTCAAAAATTTCCGATGCGCCTGCCTGACCGTAGGTTGAAATTATGTATAAGTCGTGGGTGCCGGATACTTCCACGTTGCATCCGAATTCGTTTTTGCCTTCCTTGTAAAGGTCAATCTCTCCCACGATTTCGCCCGTAGGCTTGTCAATTCTCACCTCAAAAAGGTCACCGCTCCATCCGCTTGACCAGTTAGGCTCTGCCTTCATTCTTACAGACTTTACATTTGTAAAGTCAACGGAAGGAAACCATACATAGTTTCCCTTCTGCATACCAAGAATGCCGTTTGTAAGTTTAGCCCCCTCCATTTTATCAATGGTAAGAGGAGTTGTTGTCGCAAATGTATTGAGTATGGGTAAAACCATAATAATACAAAGGACAATAGCCAGTAGTTTTTTCATATTTTTACTCCTTCCTCTATAAACGGAATTTCCGTTTATTTGCTTATCCAAATTTCAACCAGCATAAATATTGCCGGAATGGTTGCACAGGACAAAAGGTGTGATATAACCGCCATACCTGCCGCCTTTGATGTATCCTTTCCGTAGGCGCTGGGAATAACGATGGTGTTAAGACCAAGCGGCATTGAAAGTACACAAAGGGCACAGTAGAATATTGTGCTGTCTGCTGTGATAAAAGGAACAAATTTTGCTATCACCAAAAAGATTGCGGGCATAAGAATAAGTCTTATTACCGATACTGCATAAATTTTAAGGTCGGTAAAGGTTTTCTTTATGTTGATGCCCGATACCGTAATACCTGTAAGAAGCATTGCAACAGGGCTCATACAGCTACCCGACACGTCGATGATTTTCTGCAAAAATGAGGGAAGCTTAAGTCCCGTTTCATCCCAGGGCATTGGAACACCGCTTAAAAGACCTAATATCATACCGATTATTATGGATATGAACATGGGATTTAAAAACGCCTTTGCCCTTTCCCTTATGCTCTGCTTTCCGCCGCTTCCGCCGATTAACAAAGTGGGAGCGCCCCAAAGATAAATCATTGACCAGAAGGGCAGAGTGAAAATTATATACTGAAGGAAAATTTCGGGAAAAAGAGCTTCCACAACGGCGTTACCCATAAAGCCGAAGTTTGAAAACGCAAGACCGTAGGCAAAAATGTTACGCTCATATCCGTCCTTTGTTACAAGCTTTGATGCAAAAAGGGAAAACAAAATCATAATTATTACAAGCACTATGCTTGATAAAAAGATTTTACTTGCGGATGCAATCTGACTTACGGTAAAGTTTTTTATGAATGTGCCGAGAACAAGTGCAGGCACAAACAAATTATTTTCAAGCTTTGACAAAACCGTTGCCGAATTGTCGGGGATAATTTTAAATTTTCCCAGAATATAGCCTATTACAATAAAAGTAAAAAGGTACGCTGTCTGATTTAATGTTGATAAAAATACGCTCATTTCAAGCTTCCTTTCTTAAATACATTACCTTTTATTATAATATGTCCATTTTATTTTGTCAATATAATGATAGCACGGAAAGATGCTTATCTCAATGTCAAAAATAAACGTAAAATTGTTTTTTATGAACTTTTCTTATTGTAACATAATTTCCCATATTACGCAAGTGCGTATACGCAAAAATGTAAAATATTTTACAATATCTTTATAAAGGAGGTCTTTTCATGGACGTAAAAGATATTGTAGTAAAAAGATTTACCGAGCTTTGCTCTGCCAAAAATATGAAAATCAACGAGCTTGCAAACATTTCCGGTGTAACTCCGTCAACCGCTTACAGTATGATGGACCCGTCTCGCAGAGATGTATCAATAAGAACAATAAAGAAATTTTGCGACGGATTGGAAATAACTTTAGGAGAGTTCTTTTCAACGAAAGATTTTGATAATCTGGAACAGGAAATAAAATAGGATGTTTTGATATGAATTTACCAATCAGAAAAAGCACAAGGTTAAAAGGATATGATTATTCCACGCCCGGAGAGTATTTTGTGACGATATGCACAGCTCAGAAAATGCATTTATTCGGAGAAATCAAAAACGCCGAAATGCATTTAAGCACAATCGGAAAAATAGTTAATGGAGAAATCCTCGGTATCGAATCTCATTATAAAAATATTCGTATAGTCAATTATGTTATTATGCCTAACCACATCCATATGATTATTGTTATTGAACAAACGGAAGGGATAAATCCCTTCCCTACGACAAAAAAATATGATATTCCTAATGTGGTTGGAAAATTCAAATCCGGAGTGACAAAAATTGTAGGGAATGCATTTATGCATTCCGCCAAAAAACAATTTGGCAACCATCCTTCCATGATCACATAATACGTGGTGAAAAAGATTACCTGAAAATTTCCGAATACATTGATACCAATCCCTTAAAATGGGAATTGGATTGCTTTTTTAACGACAAAAGACCGTAGCGGTTGCTACGGTCTTTTCCTTATTTCTCTATTGTAATTGTCTGTGTTGCTCCGTCCCAGGAAACCCTGTAGCCAAGCTGTTCGGATACAAATCTTAAAGGAATGAAGGTTCTGGAATCGGTTATTCTCGGTGCAACGATTACGCCGTGGCGTACGTCGTTTACGAAAACTCTTGTATTTTCAATTTGGAAAATCATTTCTGTTTTTCCGTCAGAAACGGTGATTTTTTCCTCATCGCCGTTCCAGGAAACAGTTGCTCCCATTTCTTCAAAGAGACCTCGGAGGGGTATCATTGTTGTTCCGTCAACAATGTAGGGTGCAACGTCAATCTCCCTTGTCTTTGCATCCTCGCCCTTTTTAACGGAAATTTCCTTTGAGCCTATTTTAAGAACATACGCCTCTTTCGATGCCTCAAGTCTTGCTTTTTGCACGTTTTCGGTTTCAAAGAAGCTTACATCGCCTGCCGTTGCGTGGGCGCTCTGCACTTCGCCTCTGTCGTTTAAGCTTCTGAATATTTCAATCTGGAAATATCTTGCCTTTACAGCCTCGGGGAAGGCAAGCATATGATAGTTATAGCTCTTCGCCTGTGTGTCGTTGAAAATGTAGGTGTCGATTTTTTCATAGCTTGTACCGTCATAAGAGTACCACACTTCAAACTCAACCCAGTGACCGCTTAAAAATCCGCCGCCTCTTGGCATATAGCCGAGAGCACTTATCTCGTATACCTTGCCGAGGTCAAATTCAAGTAACGCAGGCATTACTTTTCCGCTGAAGCCTGCCACATTTCCCGTATCGTCTGAATATCTTGTGTGCCAGAGCGAATATATGCTTTCATCAAGAAGCTTTGTTGCCTGAAGATTGTGTCCCACATCCTCGCTGGAGGGTGTAACCTTAACATCCTTTTCGTCGATAGCAACAAGAGCATAATTGCCGGGGTTTGCCGCAATTTCAGCCACGGTTACGGTTTTAAGCCTTTCTTCAGGCTTTAATACCCTTATTTCCGATGCAACGCCGAAGTTTGATGCCGCATGAGTGATGGTGAGTCTTACCGCCTTTGCCTTTATGTTTCTATTAAAGGAAACCTGGCAGGGAGTTCTCGCACCAAAGCCCGAATTTTCACCGTAATACATTGTATAATCGGTAACAACCGGTGTAAAGTTTTCACCGTCATCGGAAACGGATGCCGTTACGATATAGAATATACCGCTTGATGCTTCGGGAGCCTGTCTGGGATAATAGCGGATACCCGAAACTTCCTTTTCCTCGGGGAAGGTTATGGTAAAGTCAAAGGGAGGTGTATCCTGAGAAACGATATTACCGCCCTCCGCCTTATATGCAGAGTGCCAATAGGTGTTCATTTTGCCGTCGATAGCGTTTTCTGCCTTAACCATTACGCTGGAAGCCTCTGCCACAAAGCCTTCGGGAACATATTCGTCAACCTCGTACTTTATGTCCGCTGAAGGAGCAGGAGCTGCAGGTGTTGTGGTCGCTGTGCCTGCTACAGGCTTTTCGTCCTTCTTTTCTTCTGCAATTTTAACGGAAGAAACCTCCGCCATTTTAAGAGAAGCATCACTCTTTAAGAAGTGAAGCTCGGCACAGGTGGAAAATCCGCCGTGGCCTTTTGTTACCGTAAGGCGAAGCGCCTTTATCACAACATTGGAATCAAACTTAGTAGCCCTTCCGCCCTCACGGTCGGAATATGCACCGTCGTAGGTGTATTTAACATTTCCGAGAGAGGTGAAGTTTGTACCGTCAGCAGAAATTTCGACTCCTGCCTCAAGGATTGTTCCTGATACCGCACCGCTAAGTCTGGGATAATAGCGGAATCCCGAAGCTTCAACGGTATAAGGAAGTGTAATTGTTAAAACGTGGGGATAAGGATCAATTTCCGTTATGGCTGAGCCTTCCGCCTTATAGCTTGAATGCCAGATGGTGTCAATGTTTCCGTCGAGAACATATTTTGCAGAGCTTACGCCGGTTGTTGCTTCTGCAAGCCAGAAATCCATATCCGTAATTTCATCGTCGTGCTCTTTTTTAACTTCCTCTTCCTTTTCGGGAGCGGCTGCATCTGCACCAAGGGGCGAAGCCTTGGGGGAAGCGTTTTCAGCTGCAATGTGCTCTGTGGGCTGACCGTCCATTGTTGCGATGATTACCTTTTCCTTTAAGTCAACGTCCTTTATGCTTGTCGCTTTTAACGAGCTGTCGCTTTTAAGAAGTGAAAGCTCTGCCATCGTACCAAAGTCGGTGTATGCACGAAGAACATTAAGCTTTATGGACTTAACCTTGATGTTGCCCGTAAAGTTTACGGTTTTTCCGCCCTCACGGTCGGAATATGCACCGTTGTACTGAAACTTTACTTCTCCGATTTCTTCATAGTCCGTTCCGTTTTCGGATGCATAAATCATAACATCGTAAAATGTTCCCGACACAGCACCGCCAAGACGGGGGTAATAGCGAAGACCTGAAATTTCAGTTACCTCGGGAAGGGTTAATTCAATTACGAAGGGAGGTCTGTCCTGACCTGTTATCGTTCCGCCGTCTACGGTGTAGGAAGAATGCCAGTAGGTATTTATATCGCCGTCGATGGCGTTTTTAACGGGAATAATTTCGCTTGATGCACTGATTTCCCAACCGTCTTTTGCCACTTCATCGTCCATAGCAAAGGAAGAAAGCGCAGTAAATGTAGCAGTTATAAGCAAAACTGCAAATATTAATGATAATATTTTTTTCATTTTTCAACGCCTCCTTATATAAGCTCTGCCGCACGAAGTGCAACATCTGTATTTACTTCTTCACCGAAAGCATAAATTCCGTTGCCTAAATTTCTTACATCAAATCCGAACATATCAAACATAAGCATTACGGGAACATAGGCAATTCCGTCAATATCCACCACGGGATAGCTTATATCTATCTTCATACCGTCAATTGTTGCCTGCTTCGTATTTAATGTAAGATAGCCCATACCTTCTTTTGCATCAATCTTAAAGAAGTTACGTTCTCTTTCATAGGTCAGAAGAGTTGTTCCGTAGCCTATGGCATCCTTAAGCATTGTATAGGGAACATATGCCGTTCCGTCAATTTCTCTTACGCCGTAAGCGGTGTTTGCTTCAAAGGCGTTCATTACTCCGCCTCTTATTACCGCCTTATTTCCGCCTACTTTCACAACGGTCATACTCTTTGCCGCTTCTCTGTCGGAATCGGAAAGAGCCTTCTGGGGAATTTCGGAATAAATATAGTTAAATCTTCCTGTGGGAGCACATAAGCCTTCAACATAGAAATTAAGAATGTCAGAATCATTTGAATTATCTGCCCACTTAAATTCGATGTCTGTTACAGCACCCATTCCGATTAAAGACTTTGCAATTTTTATCTGAAGTCTGTTGCCCGATAAAACCTGCTCTGCCACGCCGATTTTGTTCCATGTGCCGTTAAATGCATATACATCGGTGTTTACAACCTTGTAATCATAGCCTTCCCAGCCTGTTGCATGGTTTCTGTCGGCATCGATATAAAGTACCATCCAGTTATCGCCGGAAGGCGCTGTTATATCCTTTTCGCAAATAGCGGTAAACCAGATAAATTCATCATTTCTTGCAGCCTTTGAAGTTTTGATATTGTTTCTTGCCGTTTTATTTTCGTAGTAATAGTCCGCATAACCTCTTATATCTCTGTCATAAGCTCCGCGTACATTGTAGAATGTGGGTTCTACACTATCCCAGGATGCGGGATTTGCCATATCAATGGTGGTTTTTTCGCTTGCTGCGGGAGCAGGACGAACACCCTTCCACTTACGGATGGCGTCAACAAGCAACATAAATCCGTGGTCTTTATTTTCATCAACGGAAATTGCAAGGTCTCTCGTGCCGGGAGAATCAAAATGGTCAACGAAGGAATTTTTGAATTTACCGATATAGTTTTCGTTTCTCACTGCTGTCCACTCATTCCAGCTTGAAAGAATCATTATTCTTGCATCTGTCTTTAATGCTCCGGATACCTGTTCTTCAAAGAAGAGATTGTATACGGATGTTCCGGGCTTCCAGATGTGGCCGTGGGTTTCCGTGTAGTTTTTTCCTCTTACAAGATGAGGAAGGCTCATAGGGGTAAGCGATGCATCAATGATGGATGCATTTCTTGCGGAGGATACGGAAACGGTTTCAGGATTTCCTTCAGAATCCACACCGAAGGTAATCTGAGGATAACGGTCTGTAAATGTCCACTTGTGAGGCTTTAATTCCTTGGTATGGCTCCAGTCGCCCTCAGAGCCACGGAAGGTGAAGAAATCCATAATTTCGTTGTAAAGCTTAACGTCTTCGGGGTCCTCCTTGTCAAGGAAGTGTGTAAGTGCTTCTTCACTCGCCATAATTAAAGACTTTCCGTCGTGATAGTACCACAAATCCTGATACAATCCTTCTTTATAGAAGGTAAGATACAGATATTCAACCATATACTTGGTGTCAATAACGGGGTATGCGAGGCTGCTCAAAATTGTAAACTTGGGCACATCAACGCCTGATTTTTTAGCATCGGAAAAGGCTTCTAAGAACACGTTCATATTTCTTCTGAAAACGCCTCTGCCGTTACTGTCATCAAAGTACAAAAAGTCAACGCCTGCCTCACTTAAAAGCTCGGCATCCTTTCTGTAAACCCAGTAGTCGTGACCTACATAGTAGCCGTATAAGGGTTCTGCCCAGAAGTAGTTGGTTTTGCCTAAAGGCCACGCAGGATGAAGGTATCCGTCCTCCTTATATGCGTCGGGATGTTCCTTCTGATAGGTGGTATTGTTGATTACGGCAACGGTATCCTCGTGGTTTACGTTCCATATCCAGTAGAAAAGTCCCACTTCCTTGCCTTCCTTAACTCCGCCAACTTCAGCGTAGTCTGCCACCTTTCTTCCAAGACCCGAAACGCCCGCCCAGGTGTCTGACCAGTCGTCAATTATCACTTCATCGGACACGGGAACATAGGCTTCCTTTTCGGGAAGTGCAGCTTCAGAAAGCGTTACATTGCTTATCCAGGATGCACCCGCAGAACCGTAGGTTGCAATTATGTAAAGGTCGTGAACGCCTTCCTTATTTATATTACAGCCAAAATTTCCCTCTTCTTCCGAATCCATATCGATATAGCCGATGATTTCGCCCTTTGCAGAATCAATTCTCACTTCGAAAATTTCTCCGTTCCAGAAGCTTGACCAGTTGGCTTTACCGTAGATACTTACGGACTTTTTGCCCGTTAAATCAACATCTTCAAAAAGAAGATAATCGCCTGATGCCATGCCTACATTTCCCGAAGCAGGCTTGGTTTTGCCTTCTGACATTTTATCAATTGTAAGCTCTTCGGCTGATATTCCCGCAACCGATAAAAGCATCACAAAGGATAAAAGCAATGTTAATACTCTCTTCATTTTAATCCCTTCCTTTTTATATAATTATAAATTAAACAAAATTACCGATACTGCGCCTAAAACTGCGCCTAAAACCTGCAACTTTGTAAATTTTTCCTTGTAGAAAATCACGGATATCAAAAATACCATTAAAAGCTTCGTTCCCGTAATAAGCACGCTTGATCTTGAAATCAAGAACATTGTATTTATTAAAAGCGATGTCATATTGGTAAGACCGTTAAAGGCACCTGCACCAACCGCATAAAGATTGCCCTTTGCTAAAAGCGGTTTTATTCCGTTTTTTTCCTTTACAACGCCGATTGTAATTAAGGAAATTGCCGAAATGCCAAGCGCCAGAACCATAAATTCGTTGTCAAGCTTTGCATCAAATACCTTCTGCTGAACTCTTTGTACAACTCCGTACATACCCGATCCCACAAAGGATAATATGATGCAGACAAGCCAGTATACCGTAACTGGCTTCTTTTCACCCTTTGTCCCGCCTTTTATAAGATAAATGGAAACGGCAAGGACCAAAAAGCCTATGTAAGTAAATAAAGAAGATTGTTCTGTTTCCCTCTGGACGATAAGCCCGTAGAGAATTTTAAATACAAGGGAATATGACAAAATAAGGTTTGAAAGAGCATATGAGCCTTTGGCAAAAGCTTCATAGGTAAGAACCGATGCCATTCCGTATAAAAATCCTCCCGCTAATGCAAAAAGCAAAATTTG
>JAZRHF010000051.1:0-7560 GCA_045644565.1 Clostridia bacterium
CTTACATAAGTGTCAAACACCGCTGTAAGCAACCCTTCAAAGCTTCCGTCATACACATAAACTGTTTCCATAGCTTGCCTCCAATAAGTTATTTCCGAAAAGTGAAAGTTGTTCATATCCGCCGAGGCGTGGCATAGCTCCAATTTCAAGATTGGCCTCGACAAATTTTTCCTTTTTCGGAAACGGATTTAGAAATTTTCCTTTTACTGTTATAAAAAACTGGGCTCTTTTAAGCACCACGCCGATTCTCTTAAGCTCCGGATAATCAAGATGCCTTACCCGCCTTGCCATAACAATTCTTTTAGCGCTTTTAACTCCTATTCCCGGAACTCTTAAAAGCATTTCATAACTTGCCCTGTTTACATCAAGCGGAAAAAGATTGTAATTGCGAAGCGCCCAGTCACATTTCGGGTCTAAATTTTCGCTGAAGTTTGGTCTTTCTTCCGTTAAAAGCTCCTCTGCCTTAAATCCGTAAAACCGCATAAGCCAGTCCGCCTGATAAATTCTGTGTTCCCGAAGAAGCGGAGGTTTTTCGTAAATACTGGGAAGCGCCGAATCGTCGTTCATAGGAATGTATGCAGAATAGTACACTCGTTTAAGGGCGTATTTTTTGTAAAGCCCTTCGGCTAAATTTATTATCTGTCTGTCAGAATCCTTTGTTGCTCCTATAATCATCTGTGTTGAGTGACCGCCCGGCACAAACTTCGGCGTATGGCGATAAAGTGTAAGCTCGTTTTTATTCTGCTTTATACCGTCAGATATGAAACCCATAGGTTTAAGAATTCCTGCCTTGCTTTTATCGGGTGCAAGGCGGTTTAAGGACATTTCCGAGGGAAGCTCGATATTTACGCTCATTCTGTCCGCCATAAGCCCCGCCTTTTTAATTAGTTCATCATCTGCTCCCGGAATTGCCTTGACGTGGATATAGCCGTTGAATCGGTATTCCTCTCTCAAAATACGAAGAGTTTCAATAAACTGCTCCATTGTATAGTCGGGATTTTTAATGACACCGGAGCTTATGAATAGTCCTTCGATATAATTTCTTTTATAAAATTCAATGGTTAAATCCGCAAGCTCCCTCGGGGTAAACGCCGCCCTTTTTATATCGTTGGAACGGCGGTTGATACAATACTTGCAGTCGTATATGCAAAAATTACTCATAAGCACTTTTAACAGCGAAATGCACCTTCCGTCTGCGGTGAAGCTGTGACAGCACCCGCACGCCATTGCATTTCCTATTCCTCCCTTTGTATTTTCCCTTCCCGAGCCGCTTGACGAACAGCTTACATCATATTTTGCCGCATCACCGAGTATTAAAAGCTTTTCACGAATATCCATACTATTACCGCCTTTTTTGTAGGGTTGGGGTTTACTCCAACCGATTTATCATCAAAATCACACGGCAGGAGCAAGCCCCTGCCCTGCGATTTTCTTCATCTTCTCCTATTGTACCACAAACAAAAAGAAAATGCAAACATTTGTTCGCATTTTCTTTAAGAAATTTTTGTAAATATTATTTATAAAGCGGTCCGTATGCGCTACAAGCCCTGTAATCTGCCCCTTCTTTATCCATTCCGAAAGCGTTCCAGCTTGCGGGACGGAAAATCTTTTCTTCCGGCACATTATGCATACACACGGGAATTCTGAGCATTGAGCACATTGTAATAAGGTCTGCTCCGATATGTCCGTAGCTTATTGCGCCGTGGTTTGCGCCCCAATTATTCATAACATCATATGCGGTTTTGAAGGCACCTTCGCCTGTCACTCTGGGTGCAAACCATGTGCAGGGCCAGGTGTAATCCGTTCTCTTCCAGAGAATATCCGATACTTCGTCGGGAAGTGCAACCGTCCATCCTTCCGCAATCTGGATAACGGGTCCAAGTCCTTTTACAAGATTTAATCTCATCATTGTAACGGGCATTTCTGCCTTTGTTAAAAATCTTGATGAGAATCCTCCCCCTCTGAAATAGCCAAGGTCCGCCATATTCCAGGTGGTTGCGTCTAAGCAGGCATCTATGTCAGATTCCTTCATATCGTACCAGGGCTTGATGCAGCCGTTACCGTCAGCATCTTTTGAAGCTCCCGATGTATCAAGAGCTGCCGCACCCGAATTTATAAGGTGGATAAATCCGCCCGCTTCCTTTGCTTTACCTTCCAATTCATAACCCGTTGCTTTCTTTACCGCCTCGGGACTCCAGTAGGTTCTTACATCGGCAAAAATCTGTGCCGTGTTGGTAAGAAGCTTTCCGAAAAGCATACCAACGCCGTTTAATGTATCGTTTTCCGTTGCAAGTATGTATGGCTCTCTTGCTCCGTTCCAGTCAAAGGAAGTGTTAAGCATAGCTTCGGGGAAGTCGCAGTTGGGATAAAAGTCTGTCCACTGACGCTGTCCCTGGAAACCTGCCGCAATGGCATTGTGACCAACCATTTCTTCCTCGCATCCTTCGGGAAGATTGTCGTTTCCGTTCATAAGATCTTTAATGATGCACATCATCTTAACCACAAAGGCAAACTGTTCATCCTTTTCCTTATCGCCTAACTGATATTCTTCGGGATTTTTATCAAAGCCTATTTTGCACTTTTCCTTTGCCCATTTAAGTGCTTTTTCAAATTCTGCTTTATCATATATTCCCTCTGTCATACGGCGGATTACTTCCACCTCGTCAACAGATTCAACTCTCATACCAAGATATTCCTCGAAAAATTCGGGGCTTATAATAGAGCCTGCGATACCCATGCAGATGGATCCAATCTGAAGATAGCTCTTTCCTCTCATTGTAGCTACTGCAACTGCCGCCCTTCCGAAACGAAGAATTTTCTCCTTTACGTCTTCGGGAATTTCGGTGTCATCGGCATTCTGCACATCATGACCGTAGATGCCGAAGGCAGGAAGTCCTTTCTGGGCGTGAGATGCTAAAACAGATGCAAGATAAACCGCACCTGGGCGCTCTGTTCCGTTAAAGCCCCAAACGGCTTTTATGGTGTTTTTGTTCATATCCATAGTTTCTGAGCCATAGCACCAGCAGGGAGTTACAGTTAAGGTTATGTCAACGCCTGCCTTTTTGAACTTTTCTTCGCAGGCAGCGGCTTCTGCCACTCTGCCTATGGTGGTGTCGGCAATTATTACCTTTACCGGCTCTCCGTTTGAATATTTGAGATTTTCGGAAAGCAGTTTTGCGGCACTTTTTGCCATATTCATTGTCTGCTCTTCCAATGATTCTCTTACCTTTAATACGCCTCGTCTTCCGTCAATTGTCGGTCTTATACCGATTACTGGATATTCTCCTATAAGTCTGTTTTTTGCCATTTCTAACCCTCCATTATTTAATATTTTATTTTTTCCAAAGCACTTTCAGCTTTAAGTCCCGATAAAAAGAGCTTTTTATAGTTATTAAAATCCGCTACCGCTTCTTTCTCGGGATTTATAATTGTGCCTTTATTGTTTTTGAAAACTTCGCTTTCGAGCCATTTGCCTAAAGACTTGTTATTTCCAAGTGCCGCATAAGCTGCCAAAAGAGCCATTCCCCATGCTCCGCCTTCGCCGGAGGTTTCCATTACGGAAACAGGCGTATCAAGAGCATCTGCAAGAATTTTCTGTGCAACGCCTTCGGTCTTGAATAAGCCTCCGTGTGCGTTAAAAAGTTCTGCTCTTACATTTTCCTCACGGAAAAGAACATCCATACCAATGGACAAAGTTACAAATGCGGAATTAAGCTGTGCTTTCATAAAATCAGCCAAATGCATTTTATTTTCAGGCATTCTGAAATACATAGGCTTGCCGTTTTTAATTTCCGTTATATGCTCGCCCGACAAATAATTATAAGCCACCAATCCACTGCTGTTTCCGCTTAAAGCATGGTTATAAAGTTTTTCATAAACAGTGCTTTTATCTGTCTTATATCCCATAAGCTCTGAAAACTCGTAAAAGATATTTACCCATGTATCAAGCTCGTTACAGCAATTATTGCAATGAATCATAGCAACCGGGGCGCCTGAAGGTGTTGCTACCATGTCTACCTCCGGGTGTCTTTCCTTCAAGGGCTTTTTCAAAACAAGCATTGAAAAAACCGATGTTCCTGCAGATATATTTCCCGTTTCAGGCAAAACCGCATTTGTTGCAACCATTCCGGTTCCTGCATCCCCTTCCGGGGGACACACCAAAATTCCCGGCTTCAAAGTTCCCGTTGGATCTAAAAACAAAGCTCCGCTTTCAGTAAGATACGAATCATTTTCTCCTGCCACTTTAACAACGGGAAGCATTTCCCTTACTTTACGGGTAAGCTTTTCATCCTTAACGAGGTTATCGAATTTATCAAGCATTGTTTTATCATAGTCTGTGCCATCAAGAGGAAACATCCCCGAAGCATCACCAATACCGATTTCATGCTTTCCTGTCAGCAAATACTGAATATACCCCGAAAGAGTTGTTATGTATGAAATTTTATCAATATGTTCCTCTTTATTTATTATCGCCTGATAAAGATGTGCTATGCTCCATCTTTGGGGAACATTGAAGTCAAAGCATTCTGACAGTTTCTTTGACGCTTCTTCCGTTGTTGTATTTCTCCAGGTTCTGAATGGAGTAAGGAGATTGTCATCCTTGTCAAATGCCAGATAGCCGTGCATCATTGCCGAAACTCCGATTGCTCCTACATTTTCAAGCTGCACACCATATTTTGAAAAAACATCTTTTGTAAGGTCAAAAAAGCACATTTTCACCCCATTATGGATGGCATCTAAAGAATATGTCCAATAGCCGTTTTCAAAGCGATTTTCCCATTCAAAGCTTCCGCTTGCAATCGGTGTATATGTATCATCTATTAAAGAAGCCTTTATTCTGGTTGATCCGAGTTCAATGCCAAGAAATGTTTTTCCGTTTTTTATCTTTTCTTTAACCAATTCGACCACCTCTGTTTCGTATAATGTCATTATATCATCATTTTTTCATTAATTCTCGTTAATTTATGTTTAACTATGGACATTTTTTGTTGTTTTTGATATAATCAAAGCGAGGTGAAGAGATGTGAAAATTTTCAACGAAATAAGAAAGTACGAAAACGATTTTCCTGTATGGACCGGGGAATATGAAAACATCGGTTTTCTCCCACATTGGCACAAGGAAATTGAACTTATTTACGTCCGAGAAGGTATAACTACCGTTAACATCTCGGGGAAAAACTTTCACGGAAAAAAAGGCGATTTAATCATTGTAAACAGTGGAGAAACCCATTTAAGTCCTGCGACAAACGCAAACAACACCCTTAATTTTATACTTATCGACCCGTCTTTGATTAAATCCTATCTTCCCGAATCCTCATCCTGTCTCTTAAGTGCAGAAGCCATTGAAAAGGAAGGGCTTTCGGAAGATCTGAAAGCCCTTTTTCCCATGGTAAAAAAGGAACTCGCAGAGAAAAAGAGTTTTTACAAGAATATTGTAAAAGCAAAAATATCTCTTTTGTGGTTTTTGTTAAAGCGGGCATTTCCCGAAGCCGAAGAGGAAAATCAGAAAAGTAAAAGAAGCCGTATGTTTTTAGAGATGCAGAATGTCTTAATCTTTTTATCGGAGCATTTCGGAGAAGAAATTCCTTTAAGCGTGCCTGCTGAAATGCTTAACTTAAGCGAATGTCACTTCTCAAGACTCTTCAAGAAAACGATAGGAATAAGCTATACAGAATATCTTAATATGCTGCGTGTTGAAAATGCCGTAAGGCTTCTTCGTGGCAGCAGAGAGTCTGTTATCAATATTGCATTATGTTCGGGCTTTAACAACATAAGAACCTTTAACCGCGTATTCAAATCCGTAACAGGAAGAACACCAACGGAATTTCTCAAACAAAAATCAGAGTTTCCCGAAAGTGCATACTTCAGAACCGTTCCCGATAAAATCAATGTAGAAAATGACTCTTCCGTAGTAATAAAGGCATAAAAATACCACCCGTCGGGTGGTATTTTTTCATTTATACAGTTTTACATCCAAAGGTGCAAAGTCACCCATGAGCTCGACACCGTCTGAGCGCTCTCTGATTAACTTAACAACGTCGTGAATCTTCCTTGCACTAATAAGCATAGCATCGGCATTACCGAGCTTTCCGTCCTTTACAATTCCGAAATGACGGAAGGCAGGCTCGTATTTCACATAGCGCTCGGATATATGCGGAATCCCTGCGTGATGGTGAATAAAGCGTTCCGATATTTCTCCGTTTTTAAGCTTAATCGTAGTTCTTACCGCATTTTCAGATAAACGGAAAGGAACATCCAGCATCTCTTCAACGGCGTGGATATAGGTGTTTCTCTCCTGCCCTACGCCAACTAAAAATACATAACCGTCATAATCAAAAAGCTTTCCGTAGCAGCCTTTCGCACTTGTTGATGTATTTACGTTTTCTTCTCCGCTTATATATTCTTCCGCTCTTTTCCTATCTCCGAACACAACCATCGAGTGTGTAGGATGAAGGCTTCTTACGCCCGAAGGATGGCGAAGTGCAACCGAGGGAAAAACACCCACGCAGGTTTCATCACTTGTCATATCCATAGTTATTATATCGGTATTTTTAAGGTTTGACCAGGTGTGAGTGGGCACGCAGAAAAGACCGCCATCTTCTGTGAAATAGTCAATTAATGTCTGAAGCAGTCCTTCCGCCCTTCCTTCGGTTTCTCCTATTGCCTTTAAGGATGTGTGCATTAAAACCACCGAATTTTTAGGCGCTCCCATTTCCTCAAGTTGCTTTTTTATTTCTTCTTTTGTAAACAAATTTATCACGCTTTCATTTTTTAATCAGCATTAATTATGCTTGTGTCTATTTTTGCGGTAGCAAATAAGGTTCAGATGCACCTTAGGCTCACTTGTGTAAAGGGAGCTGTCTTTAGTGAAATTGAACCGAAGGTCAAATTCTACTATGACTGTGTAATTGTTTTGTGCGTGTTCCGTCATTTATTAAGAGGTGTATATCCGGACATTTCTATAATTTTCTGTCCCTGTTCACCTGTAATCCATTCAAGCAATTTTAATACATTTTCATCAGCATCACTTCTTGTAACTGCGTAAAAATACGATGCCATCGGATATGAACTGTTTTCAATATTTTCAAGATTGGGATAAACCCCATTTACGCTTAATAACTTGATTTTATTATTATTTACCATTTCGGTTGAATAAAATCTAAACGAGTATCCAATTGCATTTTTAAAGTTTTTGTAATCAGCAGTCTGTTTAATAATTCCGCCCATTCCATCAATCACATCTTCTTTTGGCGGTGTCATAATATTTTTACCTGCCATTAATTTTTCAAGTGTTGATTGACTTCCACTGCCTTTCTCTCTCTGAAACGCCTTTATCTCTCCAAATCCTTTTACACCAAGCTCTTCCCATCGAGTTATTTCCCCTGAATACACTTTTTGAATTTCTTCAACGGTAATATTATCTATCGGATTTTTTGCATTTACAAAAAACACAAAAGCTTCCTTGCCGATAGGCGTATAGACTAACTCCACTTCATTTTCTTCACCAAACTGTTTTTGTTCGTCCGACGGCAAAGCAGCGAAAATAATATCTGCATCCCC